>JBAVPS010000183.1:0-2104 GCA_049693315.1 Rhizomicrobium sp.
GGTTTTCGTCCGTATGCGTGGTACGCGCGGTCATCAGGTTCTGGCGGCTCAGCGCCAGCATGCTGGGATGGTTCTTATCGGACAGCGCCAGGGCCCAGCATTCCGCCGTTTCGACCACGTCCGCCGGGCGATAGACCCGAAGGCCCGGAATGGCACGGGCAGCGGCGAGATGTTCCACCGGCTGATGGGTCGGGCCGTCTTCGCCGACGCCGATCGAATCATGGGTGAAGACATAAATGACCCGGATGCCCATGATGGCGGCCATACGCATCGCCGGGCGGCAATAGTCCGAGAAAACGAAGAACGCGCCGCCGTAAGGCACAATGCCTCCATGCAGCGTCATGCCGTTCATCAGACCGGCCATGCCGAACTCGCGCACGCCATAGCGGATATAGCGGCCCGAGAAATCCCCGGTTTTGATGTCGGTCAGGGTCGAGGTCAGCGTGTTGTTGGACGGCGTCAGGTCAGCCGAGCCGCCAATCGTGGCGGGCCACAGCGCGTTGACGATTTCCAGCACCATCTGCGAGGCTTTGCGGGTCGCAACCGAGGGTTTCTCGGCGCTGGTCTGCTTTTTCAGAACCTGCAGGCCTTCCCAGACTTCCGCCGGCATGTCGCCCGCCAGAAGATCTTCGAAACGCTTCACCAGCGCCGGATCGGCGGCGGTTTTGCGCGCTTCCCATTCGGTGCGGGCAGTCGCGCCCCGGCTGCCAGCTTCGCGCCAGGCCTTGGTGACCTCTTCCGGGATGACAAAGGGCTCATAGGGCCAGTCGAGCGCCTTGCGGGCACCGGCGATTTCTTCGGCCCCGAGCGGTTCGCCATGGGCCTTGGAGGTACCGGCACGCTTGGGCGCGCCAAAGCCGATGATGGTCTTGCAGGCGATAATGGTCGGCCGGTCATTCTTGTGGGCGGCTTCGATGGCGGCGGCAATCGCGTCGCTGTCATGGCCGTCAACGCGGGTCGTGGCCCAGCCAGCGGCTTCGAAACGCTTAATCGTGTCGGTCGAATCCGTGATGGTGGTCGGCCCGTCGATCGAAATGCCGTTGTCATCGTACAGCAGGACCAGCTTGGACAGCTTGAGATGGCCGGCGATCGAGATCGCTTCGTGGCTGATGCCTTCCATCAGATCACCGTCGCCGCACAGGCAATAGGTGTGGTGGTCAACCAGGCCGTTGCCAAAGCGGGCGTTCAGGATGCGTTCGGCCAGCGCCATACCGACGGCGTTGGACAGCCCCTGACCCAGCGGGCCGGTGGTGGTTTCGATGCCGGGGATTTCGCCAAGTTCCGGGTGGCCAGCGCAATGGCTGCCCAGTTTGCGGAAGGTTTTGATGTCATCGATGGTGATGCCGGGATACCCGCTCATATAGAGGAACGAATACAGCAGCATCGAACCATGACCGCCGGACAGGATCAGCCGGTCACGATCCGGCCAGCTGGGGGCAGTCGCATCGAATTTCATGAATTTGGTCGTCAGCGTGGTCAGGACGTCTGCCATGCCGAGCGGCATACCAGGGTGACCGGAATTGGCCGCTTGCACGGCATCCATGCTGAGGGCCCGAAGGGCATTGGCCATAAGGCGGATTTGCGAATTCATAGGCGTTTCCAACTACTCCGACATTTGCTTTTACTGCCTTAAACTCGTCCCCAGACCAATCGTCAAGTCTCTCCCCAGGAACCTTGCGGCTGCTCTGTTGACCATGTGACCGCCAAGTGCCAATGCTTTGCCCCGGCGCAACAGAGGAGGCGCCCGCATGAGTAGGGTCAGTCTTGCTGCCGAACGTTTGGAAAAAGCCTTAGACCGGCTGGAGACAGTGGCACAGCCGCTGCTGAAAGTCCGTGATTTGGCTCAGGAATCTGCCATGCAGGCAGAAAAGTTGTCCGTCGAGCGCGAACAGCTTGCCGCGCGCGTGGCCGAGCTGGAAGAAAATGCCCGGACACTTTCCGGGCTGACCGCGGAAGTCGAGGGGCGTCTGGACGGTGCCATCGCCGAAATCCGTGCGGCACTGGGCCGCTGAGATATATTTACCCCCATGCGCATGACACCGGTTTCCGGTTCGCGGGCGTAACACCGCTTGCCGGTTCGGCGGACGGGCGGCAAAGTGGACTG
>JBAVPS010000184.1:0-1906 GCA_049693315.1 Rhizomicrobium sp.
GTTCTCGCCCCGTCTGCGCTGGACTTTTAAGCCCCTAGTTGGGCTCCAGCGGTCTCGGACAGGCACCGACCCATCGCCGATCGGCTTCCTGGCCGGCATTGCTGCCGGCCAAAACTCTTTTAGACGCCAGCGCTCGCCGCGCCAACCGAAGCCAGCGTAACACGCAGGCCCGGGCCCATCGTCGAGGTCAGTGCGACCTTCTTGACGTAAGTGCCTTTGGCACCCGTCGGACGGGCTTTGACCACGCCGTCAACCAGCGCCATGATATTCTCGACAATGGCAGCCTCAGTGAAGCTTGCCTTGCCGACGCCAGCCTGAACGATACCGGCCTTTTCAACGCGGAATTCGACCGCGCCGCCTTTGGCGTTCTCGACAGCCGTCTTGACGTCCATGGTCACGGTGCCAATCTTCGGGTTCGGCATCATGCCACGGGGGCCGAGCACCTTACCAAGACGACCGACCAGGCCCATCATGTCCGGGGTAGCAATGCAGCGGTCGAAATTGATTTCGCCCTTCTGCACTTCAGCAGCCAACTCTTCGGCGCCGACGATATCCGCACCGGCAGCCTTGGCTTCATCAGCCTTGGGGCCCTTGGCGAACACGGCAACGCGCACGCTGCGGCCAGTGCCGTTGGGCAGGTTGACCATGCCGCGGACCATCTGGTCTGCATATTTCGGGTCAACGCCAAGATTGATGGCGATTTCGATGGTTTCATCGAACTTGGCGTTGGCGTTAGCCTTCACCAGTTTGACGGCCTCTTCAATGGTGTAGACCTTGTTCAGATCAACGCCTTCCAGGGCCTTCTTATAACGCTTGGACAGTTTGGCCATGTGACTTACTCCTTGACCTCAATGCCCATCGAACGCGCCGAACCTTCGATCATGTGCATCGCCATTTCGACATCAGTAGCGTTCAGGTCCTTCATCTTGGCTTCAGCGATTTCGCGCACCTGCGCTTTGGTCACCGAACCAGCGAAATCACGACCGGGGGCCTTGGAGGCCTTCTCGAGCTTCGCAGCCTTTTTGATGAAATAGGACGCCGGCGGCGTCTTCATTTCAAAGGTAAAGGACTTATCCGAGAACACGGTGATCGTCACCGGAATCGGCATGCCCTTTTCCTTGTCCTGCGTCTTAGCGTTGAACGCCTTGCAGAACTCCATGATATTCAGGCCGCGCTGGCCCAGTGCCGGACCGATTGGCGGCGACGGATTCGCCGCGCCTGCCGGCACCTGCAATTTAATATAGCCTGTAATTTTCTTCGCCACTTTTTTGCCGCCTCCTTAGCGGTGTCCGGTGCTTACGGGGCTGGCTGCCCCTCCCGTATCAGCCTATCCGGGACCATCCCGGCCTTAGACTGCCTAAATCTTTTCGACCTGCGAATATTCCAGCTCGACAGGGGTAGCACGGCCAAAAATCGACACAGCCACCTTAACCCGCGAACGCGCCGGATCGACTTCCTCGATCGTGCCGTTGAACGAGGTAAAGGGACCATCGGCCACCCGCACCTGCTCGCCAACCTCGAAATGAACCGACGTCTTGGGCCGTTCCGTGCTTTCGGTAACCTGATTGAGGATGCGATCAACTTCACCCTGCCGCAACGGCATCGGCTTGTTGTTCTGCCCCAGAAAGCCGGTGACTTTCGCCACGCTTTTAATCAGGTGATAGGCTTCTTCCGTCAGATTGGCACGTACCAGAACATAGCCGGGCAGGAATTTACGCTCGGCATTGACCTTCTGGCCACGGCGCAGCTCAACGACTTCTTCCGTCGGAACCAGCACCTCGCCAATAAGATGTTCAAGCCCCTGCGTTTCCGCCTGGCGCTTGATTTCTTCGGCAACTTTACGTTCAAAATTGGAATAGGTGTGGACGATATACCACTTACATTCCGCTACAGCTTCGCTCATGGC
>JBAVPS010000185.1:0-4535 GCA_049693315.1 Rhizomicrobium sp.
CAATATGCACCGCCAAAATGGCTTCGCGCACTTTACGCGCCATTTTCACATCGGAATTGAGCAGGAAGTTGCGCGCCACCTGCTGGGTGATGGTCGAAGCCCCTTCCGGGCGCCGCCCTGCGGCCACTTTGCCGACATCCTTGATCGCCGCGCGGGCAATGCCGAAGAAATCAAGCCCACGGTGATTGAAGAAATTACGATCCTCGGCCGAGATGAAGGCCTGCACCACCAGTGGCGGCACGAAATCAATCGGCACGAACACCCGGCGCTCGCGGGCATATTCGCCCAGCACCGTGCCATCACCGGCATAAACCCGCGTGGTGATCGGCGGGGTATAGGTGCGCAGTTCATCAACGCTGGGCAGGCCGCGCGAAATCCACGCGACATAGAACGCAACGATCAGCACCACCGTCGCCAGAAGGCAGCCCCCGGTCAGGCCCAGATAGAGCCAGATGCGCGAACGGCGGCGGCGCGGCGGCGAGGGATCGTTCGGTCCACCGTTGGCCGGGCCATCGTCACGCGTGGCCCGAATGCGCCTGAGCAGTGCATCGACATTTTCGGGAAAGTGCGGCCGGGGCCGATCAGGGGTGTCGTTCATAGCGGGCGATTATGACTTCGATTGCGGGTTTCGTCACGGATCGGTTTGGGCGGTCCGGCTGTTTTGCGCGGTCCGGGTTCGTTTACGTCCGGGATCCCCCCCATCGGAAAAATGCGCGGCCACGGCACCAGCAATAGCATCTGCCACGACTTTACGCCACGCCGAACGCTTTAAGCGCTGGGCTTCCAATGGGTTAGACAGATAACCGAGCTCGATGAGCACCGCGGGCACGTCCGGGGCTTTCAGCACCCGAAAGCCCGCCGAACGGTGTGGATCCCGCGGTAACAAATCCGTCACCTTGCCGAGCGACCCGAGCGCGGTTTCGGCAAAGTGCGAGGATTTGTTCATGGTGTCACGCTGGGCCAGATCGATCAGAATCGGGGCAACCGCCGCGTTATCTCCGGCCAGATCCAGACCAACCAGACTGTCAGACTGGTTTTCCTTGCGCGCCAGAGCGGCGGCCTCTTCGTCAGAGCCCTTCTCTGACAGGGTGTAGATCGACAGGCCGGAAACCGAATTATTGGGGTTGGAATCGGCATGGATCGAAATGAACAAATCGGCATGCCAGGCCCGCGCAATCGCCACCCGCTGTGGCAAAGGTATAAAGGTGTCGATCTCGCGCGTCATATGCACCGTGAAGCCCCGGGCGGTCAGCGCCTGCTGCAGCATCAGCGCTTCGGACAGCACAATGTCCTTTTCCATGGTGTAATCGGCCCCCATGGTACCCGAATCCAGCCCGCCATGGCCGGGATCGAGAATAATTACCCGTCGGGTTTTCTTGCGCGGCGCAAAGGGGGCGGCCGTGGCGATCTTTTCAGCCCGCTCCTCGCGCGCCTTCAGATCGGCGGGCCAACCGGCGGTCTTGTCAAACTGGGCCTGTCCGGCCTCGGTCAGGTCGATGATCACGCGATAGCCGTAACCATCTTTAGGGGGTACGATCATCGCCTCGGTCAGTGCGACCGGGCGGTTCAGATCAATGACAAAGCGCGAATTTCCCGGCCGGAACAGACCATAGCGATAGGCGCGAATCACCCCGCCCGCCGATGGGCGCGGCGGGTTCGCCAGCCGCCATTCCACCGCCGGCATGTCGAGCACCACGCGGTTGGGGCCCTTTAAGGTAAAAGCGCGCACCGGCACCGGGTCAGACAACTCCAGCACGAAACGGGTTTTGCCAGACCGCCCGACCGATTTTTCGTCAATCGAAACGCCCATCGCCAGCACCGCCCTGGATTTAGCGGTGCGCGGACCAACCGATTTGGCCACACCGCGCAGGGGCTGGTTCACCGGTGGTGGTGGCGGAAGCGGGGGCGGGGGCACCGCAGACGCGGCCTTTACGTTGTGCCCCGCATCAGATTCTTCTAATTGCGGCCGTGGGATAGGTGTCGGAAGACCATCCTGCCGGGTGGGGGTAACGGCTTGGTCGGCGGACGCTGCAGCGGGCGGATTGGGCCGCGGCCGGGCCACAGGAAAGCTTTCGGCGCGGGCCAAAACATCATCCGCCGGGGCCGAAACCGGCCGCGCCACGACAGCACCACCGGTTACCGCCAACACCAAAGCCGCGCATCCGGCGGCAAGAAATAAATATTTATGCATCCGTTTTCGCACGGCCCGCCCGGCAAAACGGTTCGAGCACCATGATTTATGGGTGATTTGTTGCCACCCTAGCCGACTGGCGCGCCGAGGTGAAATGAATTTGAGGTGCATACCCCTTGCCGTGGTGCCATCAGACACATACAACTATAAACGCTGTGTCAGCGATAGGCCGGCGTAAATCCGCCTCATATACCCTGAGGTCGGATGACGGATGTAGTCAATTGCCCACCATTTCCTTGCCAAGGTTAACACCTGGCAGAGCGTTGGGCGAACATCCGGGTGGAACCCCTATCGCTCAAGGACAGCGCCTTGATTCCCGCCGGATGGAACCCCGTCCGGCCGCTAGTGTGAGCCCGATGAACGATTTTGCGCCAAAACTGAAGCTCCAGCCCGTGGCACCGCCACAGGCGGCGGCCCTTTGGCGCGTGTTCCCAACAGGGCGGCCCGGCCGCGTGCGCGCTTTTTCTTGCGCCCGCCGTCAGAGCATGCCGCCTGGAGATCTCAATGCCCAAACGTATGTTAATCGATGCAAACCACCCGGAAGAAACCCGGGTGGTGGTTCTCGACGGCCAAAAAGTCGAAGAATTTGATTTTGAATCCGCTTCCAAGCGGCCGCTGAAAGGCAACATCTACCTCGCCAAGGTGACCCGGGTCGAACCGTCACTGCAGGCAGCCTTTGTGGAATATGGCGGTAACCGGCAGGGCTTCCTTGCCTTTTCCGAAATCCATCCTGACTATTACCAGATTCCGGTGTCGGACCGTGAAGCCTTGCTGGCTGAGGCCGAGGCGGAAGCCCGCCGTCGTCAGGAAGACGATTTTGAATCCTTTGACATTGCGCCCGGCGAAAAGCCCGACAGCGACGATGACGAGGAAGAAGACGGTGAAGAAACCGCCGACAATACCCGTCACGACGACGATAACGGCCAGGATGATGGCGATGCCCCGGTTGCCCTGCATGATGATGCATCGGAAAGCGGCGTAGAGTTCGGCATCTCGGCCCCGAGCAGCAGCCAGCCGGATACAGGCGAAGACGCCCCCGAACAGAACGAGGGCGAGCAAACCGGTGCTGAAACCGGTTCGGCAGATGCAGCACCGGCCGACGCGGCTGGCGGTGAAGCGGCCTTGTCCGCCCAGCGGCCGTCGCAGCGCTGGATGCGCAAGCGTCATTACAAGATTCAGGAAGTCATCAAGCGCCGCCAGATCATTCTGGTTCAGGTGGTCAAGGAAGAACGCGGCAACAAAGGCGCGGCACTGACCACCTATCTGTCGCTGGCAGGCCGTTATTGCGTGCTGATGCCCAACACCCCGCGCGGTGGCGGCATTTCCCGTAAAATCACCAATGCCGCTGACCGCAAGCGCCTGAAATCGGCAGCGCAGTCGCTCAACCTGCCCGAGGGCATGGGGCTGATTATCCGCACCGCTGGCGGTAACCGCACCAAGCTCGAAATCAAGCGCGACTACGAATATCTGCTGCGCATGTGGGACACGATCCGGGAGCAGACCCTGCAATCTGTCGCCCCGTCCTGCGTCTATGAAGAAGGCGATCTGGTCAAACGCGCCATCCGCGACCTCTATAACAAGGATGTCGAGGAAGTGCTGGTCGAGGGTGAGGCGGGCTACCGCAACGCCAAAGACTTCATGCGCATGCTGATGCCCAGCCATGCCAAGAATGTGAAGCCCTATAAAGAGACCGTGCCGCTGTTCCAGCGCTTCCATATCGAAGCCCAGCTGGATGCCATGTTCTCGCCGATCGTTACGCTGAAGTCGGGTGGCTACATCGTCATCGACCAGACCGAAGCGCTGGTCGCCATCGACGTCAATTCGGGCCGCGCCACCAAAGAACATTCGATCGAAGATACCGCCACCAAGACCAATCTGGAGGCCGCCGACGAAGTTGGCCGTCAGCTGCGCCTGCGTGATCTGGCCGGTCTGATCGTGGTCGACTTCATCGATATGGAAGATTCCCGCAACGACCGGCTGGTCGAAAAGCGGATGATGAACGCGGTGAAAAACGACCGCGCCCGCATCCAGGTCGGGAAGATTAGCCAGTTCGGCCTGCTTGAAATGTCCCGCCAGCGCCTGCGCGCCGGTGTGGTGGCTGGCTCTACCCTGCCCTGCCCGCATTGCGGTGGCAGCGGGCTGGTCCGCTCGGTCGAATCGACATCACTACGCGTGTTGCGCGGCATTGAGGAAGAGGCCCAGAAGCAGCGTGCCGAAAGCCTGCTGGTCCATGTTGCGACCGACGCGGCGATCTACACCCTCAACCAGAAGCGGGCAGAAATCACCCGGGTTGAAGCGGAATACGACATCACCATCGCTTTCGAGCCGACCAACGAGCTTAAGG
>JBAVPS010000186.1:0-13993 GCA_049693315.1 Rhizomicrobium sp.
GAAATCGCCTTGGTCAGCGGCAGATCATAGCCGACGCGGGTGCCATCGCGATCCATCGAGGTCAGCAGAATTTCCCCCGCGCCAAATTCCACCAGTTTCACGGCATGTTCGATGGCATCAATCCCGGTGGCATTGCGCCCGCCATGGGTAAAGATTTCGAATTTGCCCGGCGCAACCTGTTTGGCGTCGATCGCGGCGACAATGCACTGGCTGCCGAATTTCTCCGCCCCCTCGCGCACGATTTCGGGGCGGCGCACCGCTTCGGTATTGATCGAAACCTTGTCAGCCCCGGCCAGAAGAAGCGCGCGGATATCGTCGACCGTGCGCACACCACCACCGACGGTCAGCGGCATGAAGCAGACATCGGCGGTGCGGCGCACCACATCCAGAATGATGCCGCGCTGTTCGTTCGATGCGGTGATGTCGAGGAAGCATAATTCATCGGCGCCCATTGCGTCATACAGCATGGCCTGTTCAACCGGGTCGCCCGCATCGCGCAGGCCGACGAAATTGACGCCTTTGACGACGCGGCCGCCTTTGACATCCAGACAGGGAATGACGCGAACCTTCAACATGGCGTTCTCCTTACAAATCGTCTGATGCGCCAGCGCGCGTTTTATCGCTGCGCTCTGGCCATGATCGCCAGTTGTAGCAGGCTTTGTCCACAGACGGCTTCCGCGGGGACCGCGGTGGTTTTACACAGCCGCTCGGTTTCAAACAGCTGCTCCAGAGCATCCATCAACAGGCTGCTGTTCCAGCGCTGCAACTGGCTGCGAAACGATGCGGCCCGTGAAAAATGCAACGGCGGACGCAGTTTGCGAATGGCACTGTCGAAGGTTTCGCCGCCAGCCACCTCGGCCTTGACCTGCAGCAGGCGCTGAAAATGGCCCAGAGCCTGACGCACCACGGCAATCGGGGAAATGTCCGCCGACCATAACCGCTCCAGCGCCAGATCGAGCCGGGGCTGGTCGCCACTGGCCGACGCATCAACGGCTTCTTCGATGCGGATTTCGGCTTCGTCGCCGATGGCGGCCCGAATATCGGCCAGGGTGACCTGACTTTGGCCCTGCACATACAGGATCAGCTTTTCCAGCTCACGCCGGGTGGTGCCGCGGTCGGCACCCAGCCGCAAGCCCGCTTCGGTCAGGGCGTCCTGATCAATGCTAAGATTCTCGGCGCGTAACGCGTCGCGGATCACCTCGGCCAGATCGCGCGCATTATCGGCATAGCAGGGCAGGGCGGCGGCGTTCCTGGCGTCCTCGAACAGTTTGCGCATCGGCGCGGATTTGGCCAGATCGCCAGCTTCCACCACCACCAGCGCATCACCGCGCGGGTCTGCCAGAAACGATTCAAACAGTTTGGTCAGGCCCGCACCGCCACGCACCCGCACCACTCGGCGGCCCCCCATCATCGACAGGGCGGCGGCCTCGTCGAACAGGCGGGCCGGATCGGACGACAGTGTGGCTTCATCCAGATCCGCGACCCGGAACGGATCGGTTAAGTCCGGCACCACACTCTTAAGAAGGCTTTCGACGCGCTCATGCACCAGCCCGGCATCGGGGCCGAAAACCAACGCCGCGATCATCCCCTTGGGAGGGTTTTTCGCGATGCGACCGGCTTCGGACGTGCTGAGCTTCATTTCTTTTTCGCGAAGAAGGCGGCCAGCCCGATGCGGATGCGGTCGGCAATATCATCGGTTGCCTGCTTGTCAGCATCCTGTTGCGAGATCAGCGTGGCATAGGGGGACGTCAGCACGTTGTAGGACGCCAGCCCGATTTCGGTGCCTCTGGTCAGCATCGCACCGCTTTTGATGTCGGTCAGCTCGTACTGGACTGTGATCAGATCATTATAGCGGGTGGTAACGGTCTGAGTCTGGCTGCCGATTTTCTGGCTTTGCACGCCGATGGCTTCGCTTTTCTGATCCAGTGTCAGGCTCAGGCGATAGCGGGCCTGAGAGGCATCGGCGGTGCCGTCGATAACGTCGATTGTCTGATCGCGCAGCTCGTAACCCAGACGGCCGCCCACCGGTTCGACATAAACCGATTGCAGCTCGGCCTGCATCTGCCCACGCGCCTGACCCGGCACGGCATAAAGCGGATGGAATCCGCATCCGGTCAGCGGCAGGATCAGCAGGGCGGCGAGGGCGAGGGCTGGCTTCATGGGACGATGTTCACGATCCGGTTCGGCACCACGATAACACGGCGCGGGGCCTTTCCGCCAAGGGCACGTTCCACAGTTTCAAGGGCAAGCGCCATTTTTTCGGCATCTTCCTTGGGGGCGTCCTTGGTCAGCGCAATCGTGCCGCGCAGTTTGCCCGCAACCTGTACCGCAATGGTCACCGTATCGTCGGTGGTCAGGCTGGTATCGGCCTTGGGCCAGGCGGCGGTGGAGATCAGGTCGGTGTGACCCAGTGCCTGCCAGCAGCTTTCGGCCAGATGGGGCATCATCGGGCTGATCAGCAGGGTCAGGGTTTCCAGCGCCTCGCGCCGGGCCGCGCCCGAGGCTTTCGTGCCCAGGGCGTTCACGAAGGTGTAGATCTGGGCCACGGCGCGGTTAAAGCGCAGCGCGGCCAGCTCTTCGGTGACGGCAGCAATGGTTTTATGGGTCGCTTTGCGTAACTCAAGGTCGGCCGGGTCTGTGCCGGGTGGGGTGCCCAGCGGGGCAAGATCTTCGGCTTCCGAAACCAGACGCCAGACCTTCTGGACAAAACGCCAGCAGCCTTCGGCGCCTTCCTCGGTCCATTCCACATCGCGTTCCGGCGGGGAATCCGACAGCATGAACCAGCGGATGGTATCGGCACCATAAATGTCGATGATGGTCTCGGGCGCGACCACATTTTTCTTGGATTTCGACATTTTTTCCGACGGGCCAACGGTAACCGGCGTGTCGGTGCCCTTGATAACGGTCTTGCCGCCCTTTTTCTCGACATCGGTGGGGGCCAGCCAGCCACCATCGGGGTCTTTATAGGTTTCGTGGCAGACCATGCCCTGGGTAAACAGACCGGCAAACGGCTCGTCGATATGGACATAGCCCACGCTCTGCATCGCCCGCACGAAGAAGCGCGAATATAAAAGATGCAAAATGGCGTGCTCGATGCCGCCGATATACTGATCGACCGGCAACCAGTATTGGGCGGCTTCTGCGTTCACCGGATCGGCACAATGCGGGTCGGTAAAGCGCACAAAATACCACGACGAATCGACAAAGGTATCCAGCGTGTCAGTCTCGCGCGTGGCATCGGCCCCGCAGCACGGGCATTTGACATGCTTCCATGTCGGGTGGGCATCCAGCGGGTTACCCTTGACGTTGAAATCAAGGTCGGCAGGCGGCTGCACCGGTAAGTCGGACGCCGGCACCGGCACCACGCCGCAGCTCGGGCAATGGATCATCGGGATCGGGCAGCCCCAGGCGCGCTGGCGGGAAATCAGCCAGTCGCGCAGGCGGTAATTGACCGTGCGGCTGCCACGACCATCGGCCTCCAGCCGTTTGGCAACCTCGGCTTTGGCTTCTTCCACGGTCAGGCCGTCGAGAAATTCGGAATTGGCCAGCTTGCCGGGGCCGCTATAGGCTTCCTCAAGCGGGAAATTCTTCGGATCGGCCCCTTCGGGGATCACCACCGGGGTGATCGGCAGCTGATATTTGGTGGCAAAGTCAAAGTCGCGCTGGTCATGCGCCGGGCAGCCAAAGATAGCACCGGTGCCGTATCCCATCAGCACGAAATTGGCGACCATGACCGGCAGGGTCTTGGTCTTGTCAAACGGGTGCACCGCCTTCAGGCCGGTGTCATAACCCAGCTTTTCGGCCTTTTCGATTTCGGCTTCGGCGGTGCCGGTACGGCGGCACTCGGCGGCGAAGGCCTCCAGCCTGGGATCTTTTTTCGCCAGTTCCAGCGCCAGCGGGTGGTCGGGCGAGATCGCCACGAACGACGCACCAAAGAAGGTATCCGGCCGGGTGGTGAAGATTTCCAGCTTTTCGCCGTTGGTCAGATCAAAGGTGACCTTCATGCCTTCGGAACGGCCGATCCAGTTTTTCTGCATCAGGCGGACCTTGTCCGGCCAGCGATCGAGCTTTTCGAGCGCGGTGAGCAGCTCTTCCGAAAAGGCGGTGATCTTGAAGAACCACTGCGAAAGCTTTTTGCGCTCAACCAGCGCGCCCGAGCGCCAGCCGCGACCGTCGATCACCTGTTCATTGGCCAGCACGGTCTGATCGACCGGGTCCCAGTTGACGTCGGCTTCGCGGCGATAGGCCAGGCCCTTCCTGAACAGCTCGACGAACATGCGCTGCTGATGGCGGAAATAATTCGGCTCGCAGGTCGCCACTTCGCGGTCCCAGTCCAGCGACAGGCCGATGGATTTGAGCTGATCGCGCATGGTGGCGATATTGGCGTGGGTCCAGGCCCCCGGCGCAACATGCTTGTCGCGGGCGGCGTTTTCGGCTGGCAGGCCGAACGCGTCCCAGCCCATCGGGTGCAGCACGTTGAAGCCTTGCGCGCGCTTGAAGCGGGCCAGGCAGTCACCCAAAGTGTAGTTACGGACATGGCCGATGTGAATGTTGCCCGACGGATAGGGGAACATCTCCAGCACGTAATATTTGGGCCGCGTCGGGTCGGTTGCGGTCTTGAAGACCTGCTTCTCGTCCCAGGCAGCCTGCCAGTTCTGTTCCGTTTCCTTGGGGTTATAACGCGCCATGTTGCTGAACCTTCAGAATCAAAAAGCGAGGGTGGTGTTTTGCGGCATTTATGCGCGCATTTCCACCCTCGCCGTAAAAAGGCAAGTGTCTTATGGGCCACCGTCTGGTTTTCTGGATACGTCCCTGACCGGAAGTTTAGTCCCCGGTCAGAAAAACACATTAAAAATCAGATGGTTGGTTGGTATGTGCCGTTTAGTTCTTCGGCGGCACGGTCGCCAGACGCAACTCGCGGGCCCGCGTCAGAATGGCGTCGGTCAACTTGTTCGCGGTATCGGCGGCCACGGTGGCGTCGACCCAGGTGCCGTTTTGGCGGGTCTGACGGAACACGGCCACTTTAAGACCATCGGCGCGCAGTTTGCGGTCCAGAATATAGACCGTAACCTTCATGCGCTCGTCCTGCGCCTGAGGTGCCGCATACCAGTCGGTGATGATGACGCCGCCAAACGGGTCGGCCGACTGCAACGGCATGAAGGACAGGGTGTCCAGGCTGGCATGCCACAGATAGGAATTCACACCCAGGGTGCGCTGACCATCTTCACTGGCAATGGCGGTGGTGCCGCCTTCAGTTTCCTGCATGAGTTCGACCTGAGAGGGGCCGCACGCCGCCAAGAGCAGGCAGCACGCCAAAACGGGTAACATTCGCATCGGGCAATTTATCCCTTCACAATAGGGGGGCTGACTTTTAATAGTTCGCGTACCCCAAGAAACCTAGGCAGGAAATTTACGCGCTTCATGGCTTATAATGGTCCGGGCCGGTCGGCGCAACGCATCTTGCGCGTCTAAAACGGCGGAACAACCGCGCGGTCCGGTTTCATGATAAAGGTTTAAGTCTTTATCAGGCGATATTCTGCGTATGAACTTGGCCAAAGACTTAGGTGAGCCAATGACCAAAGCTTCTGATGTCGAAAAATTTTATGCCGGTGCGACACTGATTGTCGCGCTTGCGTTCAGCCCATCGTTGGCGGCGCCTGTATTGCCGGAGATTTCTTCCTATCAAACAGAAGCCGATGGTCTTGCCTTGACCCTGGGTGGGGCGGCGCAAGGAACATTGTCCAGCGCGTTTCAGCCCGATCACCATGGCCTAAGCCAAACCCTGCCCGCCGCTTCGGCCACCCTGCTGGCCGATCTTGAGCGTGATACCGATGGCGGCATGATCTTATCGCTCAAAAGCGCCTTCGAACTGTACCACGACCGCCTCGACAGCGATAATTACGGCGGCGATCTGGTGCAGAAGGTCTATGGCCAGATTCAGACCGGGCTGGGTAGTCTTGAGGTGGGCATGAATGATGGCGTCGCCTATACGCTGGCGGTCACCGGGCCGGTGGTGGATAGCGAAGCCGATCTTGATAACCCCAACGCCACGTTTTTCCGTAACCCCGATGGTGGGGCGGTGAGCACCGTTTTCTCGCTGAACAGCGCGGTGGAATCCACGCTCAACTATGCCAAATTTTCCTATTTGACGCCGAAACTGTTCGGGGTGCAGATCGGGGTTTCCTATACCCCGTCGGCAGCCAAATATGTGTTGCCCTTCGCCGATACGGCCCCGCGGCGGGCGGGGCGTCAGGAAAATTTCTGGGAAACCGCTGTGCGGTATGACGATGATTTCGGCCCCTTCACGGTGTCGCTGTCAGGTGGGGCGGCCTTTGCCCATGCCGATACCAAAACCAAGACCACCGGCCATGAAGGGCTGACCGACTGGTCGCTTGGCGGCCAGATTGCCTATCCGCTGGATGATGCCACCACGCTGTCCTTAGGCGGGGCTTACCGCCGCAGCAACAGCTATGCCTTTGATATTCAAAATATTTTATCCGGGGGCGATACCCGGTCGGCCCATCTGTCGGGCAAGCTGGAACGCGGGGCGTGGTCGTTTGGTGTCGAATATGGCGATGGTAATGCCGATGGCGGGGGGGATGCGCCAACCTTGGGTCTGAAGGGGTATGAGACCGCGCTGGGCTATCGCTTCAACAATAACTGGCTGGCCAGTGTGGGCTGGCAGCAGCTGGATTACAGCCGCCAAAGCGGTGTTTTTTATAATGGCGCGGGCAGGATGGAGCTTGATGCGCTGTTCCTGCACCTGCACTTTGATACTGCCGGGGCGACAAACTAACGCTTAAAATTCCTTATGGGATCAGGCCACCGATGGCCGCCAGCCCGGCAAAGCCGCTCAAAAGCGAGGCTTTTTCCCCCGTGACACCGCCCAGCGCATAGACCGGGCCGGGGATCTGGCGCGCCATCAGCCGGGCGCGCACCGCGCCAAGGTGTGGGCCATATGGGTGGCTGGCGGTGGGAAATACCGGCGACAGAAAAACCGCCCGCGCCCCCAGCACCAGCGCGCGGCAGGCCGCCCCCAGCGAGTGGGCCGAAGCCGTCACCGGCAGCGCGGTGGTCGCCCGCCAGTGGGCCAGCTGGTAAAAGTGCTTTTCGGGGACATGCAACGCCAGCCCCAGACGGCGGGCCATGGCCGGGTCGTCGGCAATGAAAACGGCAATGTCCAGCTTGGTGGCAAGTCCTTTGGCGGCCCGGGCCAGCTCGCAGCGGTGCTTCGGCTTGCGCGCCCGGACCAGAATCGAGGAGCCCGCTGGCAGGGCCCGCATTGCCGCAATCGGGTTGGGCATGCGTTCTTCATCGCTGAACAGCACCAGTGGCGGCAACGGATGGCGCCGGTCCTGACGGATGCTTTGCGCCACTCTTGCCAAACGGCGTCTTTGCAAGCTATCGCTCGTCTTATGAATCCCGCAGTTGAAAATCGCGATACTGTTTTGGCGCGAATTGCTACAGCCCGCAAGCGTGCCGTTAAGCCCGCCGGTGCCACCACTTTAATCGCCGTCAGCAAGTTTCACCCCGCCGGGGCGATCCGCCCTCTGCTGGAAGCCGGTCAGCGCCATTTTGGCGAAAACCGGGTTCAGGAAGCGATGGGCAAGTGGCCCGCGTTGAAGGCCGAATATCCCGACATCGTGCTGCATCTGATTGGCCCGTTGCAAAGCAATAAGGTGCCGGAAGCTGTTGGGCTGTTCGACGTCATCCACAGCCTTGACCGGCCCAAGCTGCTGGCCGCGCTGCTGGCGGAATTTGCCAAAACCGAGCGCCGCCCCAGTCTGTTCGTGCAGGTCAACACCGGGGCTGAGCCGCAAAAGGCCGGAATACTGCCTGCCGACGCAGCCGGCTTTATCGCCGAGGCGAAAACCACCTTTGGCAGCGCGCTACTGGGGCTGATGTGTATTCCGCCGGTCGATGAAGCCCCGGCCCCGCATTTTGCTTTTTTGCAGAAACTGGCAGCCGATAATGGGCTGGCCGGTCTCAGCATGGGCATGAGCAGCGATTACGAGACCGCCATCGCCTTCGGGGCCAGTTATGTCCGGGTGGGCAGCGCCATTTTCGGCCCCCGCGACTACGACAAGCCACCAGTCTAGGGTCCTGACCCTAGAGTTTTGGCAGTAAATGGCCGGTTTTCTGCGCTTTGACGCGTAAGTAATCGATATTGTGCGGGTTGCTGGCAAAGGCGTGGGGCACACGTTCGGCCACCTTCACCCCGGCCTTGGTCAAACCTTCCACCTTGGCCGGATTATTGGTCAGCAGGCGGATCTGGTGAAACCCCAGAAGGGCGAGCATACGGGCAGCGACCAGATACTGGCGTTCGTCCACCTTGAAGCCGAGCCGCTCGTTGGCCTCCACCGTGTCAAAGCCCTGATCCTGCAGATGATAGGCCCGCAGCTTGTTCAAAAGGCCGATGCCGCGCCCTTCCTGTGCCAGATAGAGCAGCACGCCGCTGCCTTCCTGATGGAGCCGGGCGATGGCCCCGCGCAGTTGCTGGCCGCAATCACATTTTAGCGAGCCGAGCAGGTCGCCGGTGAAGCATTCCGAATGCAGCCGGGTCAGCACCGGGGCAGTGGACGAGGGGTGGCCGACGATGATGGCAAAATGGTCGGGTCCGCCATCACCAGCGCGGAAAGCCACCATTTCTGCGGTTTCTGCCCCTTCCAATGGAACCTCCGCCCGCACCGCCAGCTTGAGCCCTGCCGCCGCTTCGGCTTCATAGGCGAAAATTTCGGCGGGGCTTAATTTGACCGCCCGCGTCTTGCTTTTGAACAACAGCGCCGCCGGTAACAGTCCGGCCAGCTTGGTCAGCTGTACCGCGGCGGCAAAGGCTGGTGGCAGTTTCTGACGCAGCGGCGAAAACGGGCCTTTCAGCGGATTATCAAGGTCGTGGGTCGGATCACTTAAGGCGTTCAGCGTGGCGGGATCGAGTTTGTCGGCGGACAGTGCCACCACTTCTGGTGTATAAAGCGGAATGTGCAGCGTTCTGGCCCGGGCGTGGGGCAGCACCAGCTTCGCGCCCTTTATGTGGGATGGCCTTGATTCGCTTAGGCTTTCTACCGCAAGCAGGGTCCATTCGCCGATGCCGGGGCTGCGACCGGCCAAACGTACCGGCTGGCCCATTTTAAGTGCGTCGACGGCGTGCGCCACGCGTACTAAGCTGGCGTTGGTGTTTGGGTTGTCGACGGACTGGCGCGCGGGTGGGGGGCGTTTGGGCCGTGCAGAAGATGAAGTTTGCATATGCTTCCCAATACACCAACGCCGCAAAAGCGGCTAGACTCGTATCTGGTTTGTGTAGATTCACTATTACCAAAGGTCGTCCATGTCTCATCCGTCCCTTGCCGGAGCCAAACGCGTTCTTCTTGTCGACGACGACACCATGCTGTCCGCCACGCTGGCCGAGCAGTTCGCGCAGGAAGGGGTTACGGCCCTGACCGCCCCGAATTGTGCCGAAGCGCGGCGCCTCGCCGAGGAGTCCAGCTTTGATTTTTACATATTCGATGTTGGGCTGCCCGATGGCGATGGCCGCTCGCTATGTAAATACATGCGCGAAAAAGGGGTCGCTAACCCGATCTTTTTGCTCACCGGGGCCGACAGTGACAGCGAGGAGATCGCCGGGCTGGAAGCCGGGGCCGACGATTACATCACCAAACCGTTCCGCTTTAATATTCTGATGGCGCGCATCGGGGCCCATTTGCGCAACCGCGACCGCAGCGAAGAAGCAGCTTACCGCATTGGCCCCTATACCTTCCGGCCCAGCGCCAAGATGCTGCTTGATGCCAAAGAGCGCAAAATCCGCCTGACCGAGAAAGAAACCAATATTCTGAAGTTTCTCTATCGCAATGGCGGAACCGTGCCGCGCGAAACTCTGCTGCACGAGGTGTGGGGCTATAACCCGTCGGTCACCACCCACACGCTGGAAACCCATATTTATCGGCTTCGGCAAAAAATTGAAACCAATCCCGGCGAAGCCCGCATCCTTATAACGGAGAGCGGCGGATACCGGCTTCTGTCTTAAAGTCTTCGGGGCTGATGAAGCCGGGGTCTTTGTTTCTATTTTGTTCGCGCTCCGGTGACGCATTGGCTGGTTGCAATTTTTAGGGCTATGCGCACACGACTGGGTGCCTATTGATTAGGTGCGTACATAGGAATCGTGGAGGACCAATGCGCAATCGGGCAGGATTTCTGGTTTTATGTGGCGCCGGGCTGGCTTTGTCGGCATTGCCGGCCTGCGCAGGCAGCAATGACTGGGTGACGGAGCCGCATAAAAGCTTCGCGGTGAGGTCGCTGCAGATTGATGATCTGCAGGGCAATCTGGTGATCGGCGTGTCGGATAGCGGGCCGGTCCAGCTCGACATCAGCGGCGTGAAATGGATGGTTGATCGCCTTGTGGTCACGACACAAGGCGGGGTGCTGAAAATCAAGGATGCGCCCTCAAATCAGGTTTGGGACTGGCGCAACTGGTTCAATTTCCACTCGGATCGTGCGGACAGCAAGAAACTCAATGTGCATCTGACCGTGCCGCGTGGCATGGCGGTGCGGGTCGATGATTTCCATGGTTCGGCCAATATTGGCGATACCTATGGCCCGGTAAATCTGGGCATTTCCGGTAGCGGCGATGCCCGGTTGGGGAATGTCGCCAGCGCAGAGCTTCAGACCGCAGGTGGCGGAAAGATCCAGGCTGGTACGGTTGCGGGCAGTCTGCATGCCGAAATCGCCGGCAGTGGCCAGATCCGCACCGGTAATGCGGGCGCGGTGCATGCCGAAATCGCAGGGTCGGGTGCGGTCACCGTGGCGGAAATCGCCACCCAGCTGCATGTCGAGATCGCGGGTTCGGGCGACTTCCGTTCGGCGTCGGTGCATGGGCCTGCCCATATCGAGATCTCGGGCTCGGGTTCTGCCAACATCGCCGGTGGCGTTGCCGATCCGCTGCACGTCGAAATCATGGGCTCAGGAGACGTCAATTTTGGGGGCGTTGCGGTCGACCCCCATCTTGAAACCATGGGATCCGGTCGGGTCCATCTCAAAAGCTATCGCGGCGCGCTGCGCAAAGAAGGCCATATCGATCTGAAGGTCGGGGACTAGGCAGCCCCCCAATGTCTGGTGCGTGACAGCAGGGGTGGCTTTGCCACCCCTGCTTTTTTTTGGCTCGACATCCGCAATGCGTGACATTTTTTTGACACAATTTCGCCGTGCTTGGCGATTTTTTGCGGCAAAAAGGCCCGGCCCCCCTCTGCTTAAGGATGAAATGCAGGTTCAGCACGAAGAATGTTTGCATTAGACTGGGCAAATCTATCAGGATGCGCGCCGCCAGGGGCACAGCCTCGTGTGCGTCGGAAACTCAAAAAGAAACTCCAAAATAGCCAGATTTAGATGAGGATCGATATGGGAATGAAATTCTTGCGCGCAGTGGCGTTGGCAAGTTTGTCTGCTTTCACCATGACCGCCTTCGTTGGGCACACCCCGACCTTTGCCGCGGAAAAAGATAAAGAAAAGGCTGAAGGCCCCAAGATCAGCCGTGCTTTCTCCAAGCCGTTGCAGGAAGCCAACAAGGCGTTACAGGTCAAGGATTGGGCCGCAGCGCTGACCGCGCTGAAGGGTGCCGAAGCGCTGACCGGTGCGACGGATTATGAAACCTGGGTCACGCATTATTATATGGCGCTGGCGTACTACAATTCAGGTGACAAGAAGTCGGCTGCCGATGCCATCGTGAAGGCTGTTGATGCCAAGGACGTTCCCGAACAGAATCATCAGGAAGCCTTAGGGCTTGCGATGTCGATCGTTTCGGAAACCCTGGAACCGGCCAAAGTCATTGAATTTGCCAAGGCGCATCTGCCGGCCGACGCGAAGTTGAGCGAAGGTGTCGCCCACAACCTGGCTTATGCCTATTATCAGGTCAACGACTACAAGACCTCGAAAGAGTATGAGCTCAAGGCGCTTGACGCGGCCAAGGCTGTTGGCAAGACGCCGATCCGTTCGGAATACAAGCTGCTGCAGGTCAATCAGAGCCAGCTCAAGGACACCGCCGGTGTCATCGAAACCGGTGCTATTCTTGCTAGCCTCTATAATTCGACCGAAGACTGGGGTCAGTATATCGACCTGCAGACCGGTATGATCGGTACCAAGGGCGCCAAGAACAAAAATTTGGCCACCGCGGCGCTGTATCTCTACAAGCTGCGCGTTGTGGTCAATGCCGATTCCAAGGAAGTCGACTATCAGGATGCAGCCGATCTGGCCCTCAGCCAGAACCTGCCGAATGATGCTGTCACCGCACTGGAAGCGGGCATCAAGAACGGTGCCGTAACGTCTGCCAAGGCGAAGGCCACGCTGGCCAAGGCGAAAAAGGCGGTTTCTGTCGACCTGCCGACCCTGACCCCGGCTGAAAAGGCTGCGGAAAAGTCGCCCAAGGCTGATCCGAATATCTCGGTTGCCGCCGGTTATCTCAGCTATGCCAAGTTTGACGATGCCGAACGGGTTTCCGACCGCGCCATTGCCAAGGGCGGTCCGCGCGTCAACGAAGCCTATCTGGTGAAGGGCGTTGCCGAAGCGCTGCAGGGTAAGCCGACCGCTGCCGACACGCTGGGCAAGGTCAAGGGCGACCAGGTTCTGGAAATCGCCGCCCGTAGCTGGATTGTCTATGCCACCCGCAAGACGACGGCCCCGGCGGCACAGTAATCTGTGATCGATAAAGCTGGTTTGCTTTATCGGGATGGATAAAATCTTAAAATGCACCAGGGGGTGTCCCTGGTGCATTTTTTTATGAGCGCCAAATTGCCAAAACTCTGTCTTGTCAGAAATGGCGGGTTGGCCGATGATGGTAGCGCTTTCATATCCACCCGAGTTGCATGAGCGTCATGCCCCGGCCGTGGGGATAATTTTACGCAGACGGAATTTTGAATGCTCGGCAAATCGAAGAAGCAGAAGACGCAACCCAAGTCTGCGGCAACCATCTATGACGTCGCCAAATCTGCAGGGGTGTCCAAGACGACGGTTTCGCGTGTGGTCAACGACGAAGCTTCGGTGAGCCCCGAAACGCGCGAGCAGGTCAATAAAGCGATCAAGGCGCTGCGTTATACCCCGAACAAAGCGGCCCGCAGTCTGGCCAGCCAGAACGAGGCGCGGATCGGCTTACTCTATAATAACCCGTCGGTGGCCTATTTCAGTGAACTGCTGATCGGTGCGCTCGAAAGCAGCAGCCGCCATGGTGCCCAGCTGGTGGTCGACAAATGTGAAGTGGGCAATCCGACCGCAGCCCGCAAAGCGATCCAGAGCATGGTTGCTGGCGGTATCAATGGCATGTTGCTGACCGCACCGCTGAGCCAATCGACCGAGCTGATTCAAAGCCTGACAAAATCCGGCATCGCCATTGTCGGCGTTGCCACCGGGCGATTCCGCAGCGATGTCAGCTGTGTCGGCATTGACGATTTCGCCGCCGCATACGAAATGGCCAAATATTTGCTGGAGGTTGGTCACCGTCAGATCGGTTTCATCAAGGGCCATCCCGGCCACACGTCAAGCAAGCAGCGCTATCTGGGTTTTCGCAGCGCATTGCGTGATGCCAAAGTGGAAATTGACGCGGAACTGATCGCTCAGGGTCATAACAGTTACCGCTCGGGGTTAGAGGCTGGTGATGCCCTGTTGTCGCGGGATGCCAAGCCGACGGCGATTTTCGCCGGTAATGACGATATGGCCTCGGCAGTGCTGTCGATTGCCCATCGGCGTGGCCTGAATGTGCCTGCTGATTTATCCGTGGTCGGCTTCGACGATACCATCGCCGGTTCGGTGTGGCCGGAGCTCACCACCATCCGGCAGCCGATTTCTGAAATCGGTGCCAAGGCGATCGACGTTCTGATCCGGGATATCAGCATCACGCGGTCCGGCGGGCGGATCGTTCAGGAAAACATTCTGATCCCCCATAGTTTAATCCTGCGGGAATCCGTCGCTGCCCCTAAGGGTTGAGGTTTTGTCCGTGTGCGGTATTGGCCAGCGC
>JBAVPS010000187.1:0-1922 GCA_049693315.1 Rhizomicrobium sp.
GGGCCAGTCATAGCCATAACCTGCCAAAGCAACGATGATTTTATCGCGATCCAGCTGGCGTAGCCGCACGGGCAACACCGCGGCAAGCCAGTCGATGCCCGCCACCGGCCCCGGGGTCGAACTATCCCAGCATTGATCGTAGGCCATGAACAGCAGCCCGGCCCCGGCCTGTTGCATGGCAGCCAGAGGCCATATTTCAGGCCCGACCGGCACGCAAAGCCACAGCTCCAGCTTTGCGGCCCTGAATGAAACCATCAAGGTACGAACGAACCCGGGCAACGCAGCGATGGATTCGTCGCTGAGATTTTCCAGATCCAGAATGTAGCCACTGAAATGCTTTTCCGCTGCCAGAGCTACCAACCGGGCCACGGTGCGATCCCGCGCCGCCTTATCACCAATAAACGCCGCAGCAGCAGCCTGATCCCAAACGCCGTCATGCACATTGGCGACCAGAGGCACGATTTTGGGTGTCCTGGTGAAGCCACGCAGCAACGCATCAGCCGAAGGATCAGGCACAGCCGTCAATGCCCCGTCTGCCGAACTGAGCAAAAGCCACTGCGGTGACAGCACATCAATGCGATCGTGGTGACCGGAAAACGAGGCAAGCGAAGCCGGGTCCCATGGCACATGGAAGGCCGTCATTTCGGTACCCCGCGATGCCGCAGTGGCAGCGCCGACGATCAAAAACAGCAAAACGCTTAAAAGCGCCATAAAGCATCGTTGTCGCATATCACTGGCAGATGGAGCCTCGGCAGCATTATCACCGCGATGACTGCAATGCCCAAGCCCCAAATTGGCATCAGATCTCAAAGAACCCTGGAATCTCAAGTACCCGGCAGCTGTCCCACAAAGCACAGACCTACACGTAAACAGATGGATGGTATAAATATAACACGTAAATAGTGTGCTTTATCTGAATTTGTCGTGTCAACATGGGCTGAAACACAATGGCAACCACGCGACATGAAGCCGGGATGAACTCACCGTAATCTTCACTCGTGTTTTTTTTCGGGCAGAAGATGAGAATTACGGTTTACCGCCAGTTATGTCGTCGCCTGCAAGATAATGCCGCACAAGAAGACACGTTGGCATATAAGGGTGTCGCAGCGCTGTACAGTTGCACCAGGCTTTATCAACGTTTGGTGCGCAACCCATATTTACCGGTACATCACCGAACCAAATCCGTTTATGTCCACGTTCCAAAGACCGGCGGCAACTCGGTGACCAACATACTCTATGGCACCAGATCACGCTGGACCGGCAGCCACCGTGGCGCGTGGGAATATCTCAATTATTCTCAGGAATGGTATCAACAGTACTTTGTTTTCGCCACGGTTCGCCATCCACTGATCCGCGTGCACTCGGCGTTCTATTTTCTCAAATGCGGCGGTATGAACCCACGCGACAAGCGCTGGGCAGACCAAAATCTGGCCCCCTTCGAGAATTTTTATGATTTCATGATGGCGCTGAAAGATCGGGCGTATCGCAAGCACATCATGCGCTTTCTACATTTTTTTCCGCAGATCTATTTTCTATGTGACGCGGCCGGAATGCCTATCGTCAACCATTTTGTCCATACGGAAGATTTTGAAGCGGGTATGCGCACCGTATGCGAAAAACTCAACATCCCTTATGTTCCATGCCACGACAACACAACGCTCCGGCGCGATATTCGGCCCGGTGACTTTGACGATGCGCCGGCGAATATCTGCTACGAGATTTATCAGCGGGATTATGAACTGCTCGGCTATCACCGCCATGTCGGATAGCACTGGAGCACCGGCCAAGATTAAGTCCTTAGACGGATTAGATTTGGTAAGACAGAATTATCACACGAAAAAACCCCTCACGGTTATTAGCCGGAGGGGTTTTTGTATGAGTGTGAGAAGGCGTATTATCTGTCTTTAGCAGGACTGGCGGCG
>JBAVPS010000188.1:0-24022 GCA_049693315.1 Rhizomicrobium sp.
GGACAGAATCGCACCCGACGATCCGACCAGCGCGCCGGTCACGATCAGAAGGTCATTCGACAGCATGAAACCGGTCGCCGCCGCTGCCCAGCCCGAATAGCTGTTCAGCATTGAAACCACCACCGGCATATCCGCGCCGCCGATCGCCATCACCATATGGATGCCGAACAGAATCGCGATCACCGTCATCGCCACCAGCGGCACCATGCCACCGCCATGACCACCCTGCAGGAACCAGCCGCCCAACACGACCACCAGCACAAGAGCGATCAGGTTGAAGAAATGACGCCCCGGCAGCAGCAGCGGCTTACCGCCGATACGGCCCGACAGCTTACCAAACGCAATCACTGAACCGGAGAAGGTCACCGCACCGATCAGAATGCCGATATAAATCTCGATCTCGTGGATGGTCTGCGCCGCCGCGGCTTCAGAAGCCGAATTGGTCAGGACATCCAGCGGCGTGGGATCAATGAAGCTGGCAAAGCCGATGGTGCAGGCGGCAAAGCCGACCAGCGAATGCATGATGGCGACCAGCTCGGGCATCTGGGTCATTTTGACGGTGCGGGCGGCATACAGGCCAATCGAGCCCCCCACCACCAACGCCGCCAGAATATAGCCGTAGCCCGCCGGAGTTACATGCGGACCGAACACCGTGGCCAGCACCGCCAGCGCCATGCCGATGATGCCATACCAGTTACCGCGACGAGACGTTTCCGGATTCGACAGCCCGCCAAGGCTGAGGATGAACAATATGGTGGCCCCAATATAGGAGACCATTTGCAAACCTTGTGACATTTCGCGGTCTCCTTATTTGTTGAACATCAGCAGCATGCGGCGTGTTACGGCGAAACCGCCGAACATGTTGATCGCGGTCAGCGCAATGCCGACCACGGCCAGAACCAGAATCAGCTCGGGCCGTGCCGTACCGGCAACGGGGGGCGGGGCGATCTGGATCAAAGCGCCGATGGTGATGATGGAGGAGATCGCGTTGGTCACGCTCATCAGCGGGGTGTGCAACGCCGCCTTGACGTTCCACACCACCATGTAACCGACGAAGCAGGCCAGCACGAAGACGGTGAAATGGCCCAGGAAAGCTGCCGGGGCAAAGGCCCCGATCAGCGCAAACAGCGCCACCGCAACACCGAACAGCACAACCGTGCCGCCGACACCTGCTTTCTTAGGTTCTTCCGTCGCAACCGGAGCTGCGGCCTTGGGCGCGGCTTTTGGGGCTGCCGACAGTTTTGGTGCTGGCGGCGGCCAGGTAATGGTGCCGTCTTTGATGACGGTCGCGCCGCGAATAACCTCGTCTTCCATATTGACGTGGATCTGACCATCTTTGGCTTTGCACAGCTCTTCGGTCAGGCGCAGCAAATTGGTGGCGTATAGCTGTGACGCCTGTTTGGACAGACGTGACGGCAGGTCGGTGTAGCCGATAATGGTCACGCCATGCTTGACCACAATCTTACCCGGCTCGGTCAGCGCGCAGTTGCCGCCCTGCTCGGCCGCCATGTCGACGATCACCGAACCCGGCTGCATCGATTCGACCATCTCGGCCGTAATCAGTTTGGGTGCCGGTTTACCCGGAATAAGGGCCGTGGTGATGATGATATCGACTTCTTTGGCCTGTTTGGCGAACACCGCCGACTGGGCCTTGAGGAAGCCTTCGCTCATCACCTTGGCGTAACCGCCAACACCGGTACCTTCTTCCTGATAATCGACGGGGACGAATTCCGCGCCCATCGATTTAACCTGATCGGCCACTTCCGGACGGGTATCATTGGCCCGCACGATGGCACCCAGGCCCGAAGCCGCACCAATGGCGGCAAGGCCAGCAACGCCAGCACCGATAATAAAGACTTTGGCCGGTGGCACCTTGCCCGCCGCCGTGATCTGACCGGTAAAGAAGCGACCGAATTGATTGGCCGCCTCAATCACCGCACGATAACCGCCGATGTTGGCCATCGACGATAGAGCGTCCATCTTCTGGGCGCGCGACATGCGCGGCACCGAATCCATCGCCAGCACCGTGCCCTTACGGGCGGCCAGAGCTTGCATCAGCTCGGGATGCTGGGCGGGCCAGACAAAACTGATGAGGGTAGCCCCCTCTTTCAGTTTAGCCACTTCATCGGCTTCCGGTGCACGCACCTTGAAGACGATATCCGCCTCCGACCACAGGCTTGCCGCATCCGGGGCAATTTTTGCCCCCGCTGCCGCGTAAGCCGCGTCATAGAAGCTTGCTGCATCGCCAGCCCCGCTTTGCACCGTTACGGCAAAACCGAGTTTGACGAGCTTTTCCACCACCTCGGGCGTCGACGCAACGCGCTTTTCGCCGGAGAAGGATTCTTTAGGGATTCCAATTATTTGGGACATTTCCACTCACTGCTTAGCTTATTTATATTTAGTCTAAGGAGAAGACGCAACAAGAGCGGTCGATCAGGAATCTGTTTTTATTATGAGATGCAGAAACTGTAGGTGAAGAAAGCTAACAAGATAAAACCGGCGCAAAATGCCAGCCATTTAAGAATGCCGGTGAAAGCTCGCCACGTCCGAAGTTGTTCGCTGATATCCATCATGCGAGCCTTCTCGCGATGACCGCTAACGCGGCCAATACCTCTACCGGTCCCAGAGGTATTGGACATAACGCAAAGATTTCTGCGGCGCAACGCATTGTGCGCTTTCCTTACAACACAAACCAACTGATAACACTAAAGGGTTGATATTTTTATTCAGGACAATCAATGATACGTGTATAAAGACAGCGTTGTCGGCACAGCCCGGGACAATGATCTGCTCTTAAATGGTTTTTTACCTTGTATCACTAACGTGGTAAAAAAACCGGGAAGGGTACTATGGACGAGATACTGATAAACAATACACAGGCACCAAAGCGGGCGACCGCGGGCGAGTTACCCCCAACAGTTGCACCGTATCGGATCGAGCTGACCAATGCGTCAGGTCATATCCGTAAATTAGACGAGCTTGAGGCGGAAATTATCCGCAATGCGATTACCCGCTACGGCGGCCACTTGTCAGAAACGGCGCGTCGATTAGGGCTTGGCCGTTCCACCCTGTACCGCAAACTCAAAGAATACCGCATGGAAGGCATTGGCACGGCCAGTAACTGATTAATGGCCATGCTGACACCCTGCACGCAAGAAATGCCAATGGCCACCCGACCGGGATGGCCATCGGCAGTGCAGGCTGCATTGCAGCCCTGGGGGTGTGAAACCTATTCTATCATCCCGAGCGCGCGTTTATAGAGCTCAAGCATGGCTTCCTGTTCCTGGAAGTCTGCCTTGTCCAATTTGCGTAAGCGCACCACCTGCCGCATGATTTTGGTGTCGAAACCGTTGCCCTTGGCCTCGGCGTAGACCTCACGCATATCCTCGGACAACGCGCTGCGCTCTTCCTCGAGCCGTTCGATGCGTTCGATGTAAGAACGAAGCTGTTCTTCGGCGAATGCGGCTTTCGTCATAACCCTTGAAACCTCGTTTCATGCGTTGCCGTCCGGGGATACCCGGCACATACGCAGATTTAGGCGGCTCGGGGCGCAATGGCAACGCCGCAGGTGCCCCACGGCTGTGAGTCTTTTGCCCATCCGGCGCGGAAAGCCAAAAAAAGGGGCGCCGTTGCCAGCGCCCCAATTTGCACGAGAGAATGCGTCGTTTAAGTTTACCGCACGGTTTCGCCGTGGAGGTTGATGTCGAGCCCCTCGACTTCGACTTCCGGCGAAACGCGCAGGCCGATGGTCACATCGATCAACTTCAGGATGATGAAAGATACGATACCGCAATAAATGAAGGTTGCGGCGACATCCTCGAACTGCAGCACCATCTGATGGATGTTGCCATCATAGAGCCAGCCCTTGGCCAGCGGATTGATGGCATTGGAAGCCAGCATACCGGTCATGATGGCACCCAGCGCCCCACCGACACCATGCACACCCCAGGCATCCAGCGAATCATCATAACCGATCCACTTTTTGACCCAGACCGAGGAGATGTAGCAGACGATACCAACGGTCACACCGATGATCAGCGCGCCCGTCGGATCAACAAAGCCCGACGCCGGGGTAATGGCGACCAGACCAGCCACCGCACCGGAAATCATACCCAGCACGGACGGCTTCTTGTTGACAATCCATTCAATGCACATCCAGGAGATCGCAGCCGTACCGGTAGCAATCTGGGTGGCAACCGCGGCCATACCGGCGTTGAAACCAGCCGAAACCGCCGAACCGGCGTTAAAGCCGAACCAGCCAACCCACAACAAAGACGCACCGATGACCGACAGGGTCAGGTTATGCGGTGCCATGTTTTCCGAGCCGTAACCAATACGGGGACCGAGCACCAGACAGGTGACCAACGCAGCGGTACCAGCGTTCAGATGGACGACCGAACCACCGGCATAGTCGAGCGCACCAGCAGCCCCGAGCCAGCCGCCGCCCCAGACCCAATGGGCAATCGGGCAATAGACAAAAATCAGCCACAGCCCCATGAACCACATGAAGGCCGAAAACTTCATCCGGTCAGCCAGCGCGCCGCAGATCAGCGCCGGGGTGATGATGGCGAAGGTCATCTGGAAGAACATATAAACCGACTCAGGAATGGTCGGGGCCAGCGGATTGATCGCCGTCAGCGTCATCGGCTTGAGGAACAGATAGCTGAAATCGCCGATGTAGGGGTTGGTGCCCTTGAAGGCCAGCGAATAGCCGACCACCGTCCACAGCACAGTCAGAAGTGCGGTGGCGCCAAAGCTTTGCGCCATCGTGGCCAAAACGTTTTTCTTACGCACCATGCCGCCGTAGAACAGGGCAAGGGCCGGGACCGTCATCAACAACACCAGGGCGGACGAGGTAATCATCCACGCCGTATCGCCGGAATCGATCTTGGGCGTGGCAGCCAGCGCGGCACCCGCACTTGCCATCAGGGCGCCGACACTGGCCAGCCCCAGGCATGACAATCGTTTTAAAGAAGTACGTCTCATAAGCAGTTTCCCCTATTTTGCGTTCAAACGCTGATCTGGCGCTGGTGGCCGATCACGCTCACAATGCATCGCCATCCGTTTCGCCGGTCCGGATGCGGACGACTTGTGACAGCGCCGTAACGAAAATCTTGCCATCGCCAATCTGGCCGGTTTTAGCCTTGGAGGTGATGGCTTCGATCACGGCGTCCGCCAGTTCGGATTTGACAGCCACTTCGATCTTAAGCTTAGGCAGAAAGCTCACGGCATACTCCGCGCCGCGATAAATCTCGGTATGCCCTTTTTGGCGCCCGTACCCCTTCACTTCGGTCACCGTCATACCCTGTACGCCAAGCGCAGACAGGGCTTCACGCACCTCGTCCAGCTTGAATGGTTTGATGATCGCCATGATCAATTTCATCGGTATTCCCCGTTGTTTTGGCCAATTTATCTATCATCAAGAAACGTGCCGGTTGGACGCGTTTGGTTAACTCGTTGAACTGTCTGGTTTTTGTGCAAATTGGCGCAGCACATCGCCCGATGCGCAGACAAGAAAGTGCTCACAAACTGTGCTAACCTTTAAAATAGCACATTTTTTATGCATGAAACAGATGTATACCGTTAGCGCGCTACCTTAAATAGTTTTGCAGATTAAAATCATATCAGCATCTGCCCAGCGCAAGGCATCCGGGTTAAGGATATCGCCACCGATGACGCATAACATGCTTCCAGCGAACAACTTTCTATTTAAACGTGAATGGCTTAAGCTTTACACCTAGGAATCGGGAGACGATCGCCTTGACCGAATTCGCGACCACGAGCGATGGGCTGAACATCGCCTATGAGACGATGGGGCGCGGTGCCCCGGTGCTGCTTTTGCACGGCTACGCCTCGAGTATCGAGCAAAACTGGCATGGCACCGGCTGGCTTTACACCCTGGCGCAGGCCGGGCGTCAGGCGGTGGCGCTGGATTTTCGCGGCCATGGTAAAAGTGACAAACCACACGATCCGGCGGCCTATGGCGAACATATGATGGCCGACATTCTGGCGGTGATTGATGCGCTTAGCCTGCACGAGGTCGATATCGTCGGCTATTCAATGGGGGCATCGCTGGCCCTGTTACTGGCCCACCACCACCCCGAACGTCTGCGCCGCCTTGTGCTGGCCGGGGTCGGTTCGCATTATTTCGACAAACCCCTGCCAGTGGACAGCATCGCCAACGCGCTCGACCGCGATACCGAAGAAAGCGGCCTGGCACAAAATTTCCGCCTGTTCGCCTCGCAGCCCGGTAAAGACAAAAAAGCCCTGGCCGCCTGCATCCGCGCACTGCCGCCCCGGCTGCCGCGCGAGATCCTGCGTACCATCAAGCACCCCATTTTGGTGGTGTGCGGCGAACGCGATGAAGTGGCTGGCTCCCCCACCCCGCTGTCATCAGCATTCCGTTTTGCCCGCCCGCTGTCGCTGCCCCGGCGCGATCATATGACCGCGGTTGGCGATCTGACCGCCAAACAGCAGATCTGCGAATTTCTTAACAGTTAAAAAAGCCGCTGAAACGCGGCCATGGCCGCAGACGGATCCGCGTTAGCAACCACGGCTGAAATGGCGCACACCATGTCAGCCCCCGCAGCGATGACCGATGGTGCATTGGTCAGCGAGATTCCGCCAATTGCCACCAGCGGTAACCCAAGGTCGGCTGCCCGGATTTCCTTCAGCAACGACAGGCCCGCTGCCGGTCCGGCATCTTGCTTGGTTGCCGTGGCGAAAATCGGCGAGACGCCGAGATAATCAGCACCTGCATCCGCCGCCGCGCGGGCTTCGGCCAGATTATGCACGGTCAGACCGATGATTTTATCCGGTCCAAGCAAGCGCCGGGCCGGACCGATCGGCATATCGTCCTGACCCAGATGCACACCATCCGCCCCAACCGCCAGCGCAATATCGACCCGATCATTGACCACAAAGGCTGTAGCTGTTCCCCGACACACCGCACGCAAGGTCCGCGCCTCATCATAAAGCGGGCGGGTGTCAGCCACCTTGCAGCGATACTGCACCACCGGCACCCCGGCAGACACGGCTGCAGCCACATCTGCCGGATTGCCCGCACGACTTAAATGCGTGTCGGTGATGAAGTAATAGCCGTTCAGGCGAACAGACATTCCTCAACCTTTTGCGTTTCGGCCAGCGCCGCCGGGCCGAGCCAGAACACCTTGTCGAACAAGGACATCTTGAAAGCCATCGGGGTGGGCGCGACATGCACCGCCTGCTCAGCCGCAATTTCATAGGCCAGCAAACCACTGACCGCCGCCTTGACCGGATCAGATTCCACCGTCGCAAAACAGCCGATAGCGGTGGCCGCCATGCAGCCGGTACCAACCACCTTTGCCATCACCGCTTCGCCATTGGCGATGCGATAGCTCCGGGGGCCATCGGTAACGATATCGACCGCGCCGGTAACCACCACCGTGGCGGCCTTTGCCTTGGCCAGCTGCGCCGCCAGTGTGGCAATATCACCATCAACGCTGCCGGAATCGACCCCCTTGGTCTTGGCCGCAGCACCGGCAACGCTGGCAATTTCAGACGCATTACCCTTGATAATGTCGATATGGGTTTCTGCCAGCAGCCGGGCCACCGTGCGATCACGATAGGCAGTAGCCCCGGCCCCACACACATCCAGCACCACCGGTATGCCTTTGCTATTGGCGGCCTTTGCCGCCAGCGTCATAGCGGTGATCTGGGCTTCATCCAGCGTGCCGATATTCAGCACCAGCGCCGACGCCAGCGATGCCATATCGGCAGCTTCTTCAGGCGCAGACGCCATCACCGGCGATGCGCCGAACGATTTGGCGAGCTGCGCGCAATCATACATCGTCACCACATTGGTGATGTGGTGGATCAGTGGGCTGGTCGCCCGAATTTTCTGCAACAACGCATAGGGATCGAAACTATCCCGCATCACAAACTTCCTTTCACTGTGCACACGGATTTCAAGGCATGCACGCCTTGATCGGCCATGCCGGATCGACCGACACAGCCGTGTTGGCATAGGCCAACAGCGCGGCCTGACGGGCCACCGGCTTACGGTTTGTTTCCAGTAAACCCAGCGCCGTCGTCGCTTTGGCCGACGCACCGGAACAGAACACGGCAACATCCTGCACGCGGCGTAATTCAGCCGTAGAGGCCAAATTGGTTTTAAACAGATTGTAGCCCGCCATTCCGGCAGGGCCCTTCACCCGACGAAACATTGCCAGGAGCCGGGCATCGGTACCCCGCAGGACGGGGCCGTAACTGGTCTGCAGCTGGTTATAATCTTTACGGGCATCGCCGCCGCAGGTCAGCGCGGCATCCATCAGTTCCTGCTGCAGCGCGGTCAGCTGCATGATGGAAAGTTCGACCTGCGAGGCGCACAGCGCCGGAGCGTGGCTTTTTCCCACGGCATGCACTTTTCCCGTAGCCTGCGACAGATTCGCCACCATAGCGAGAGACACGCATCCGGTGAGTAATTTTCTTATCCTCAAAAGGCCATTCCTTTACTTAACACACAGCACCGGTCGTTGCCGCTTTGCCATTATGTCGAAACCATTTGATCGACGCGGCACCAGCGCTCTTTTCCGCGCCCGCTGCATCCTGTATTGCATCGCGAGTGGGGCAGATGCGCCCCGAAGATGCAACTAGGATTCGGAACCATGTCGTATAAAGTCGCCGTTGTCGGCGCCACCGGCAATGTCGGTCGCGAAATGTTGAGCATTCTGGCGGAACGCCAGTTTCCCGTCAGCGAAGTGGTGGCCCTGGCTTCTACCAGGTCTATCGGAACGAATGTTTCTTTCGGCGACAAGACGCTCAAGGTTAAAGCGCTTGATTATTACGACTTTACCGGCACGGACATTGTTCTGATGAGCGCCGGCGGTTCGGTGTCCAAGGAATGGTCGCCCAAGATCGCCGCACAAGGCGCGATAGTCATCGACAATTCCTCGACCTGGCGCATGGACCGTCAGGTGCCGCTGATCGTGCCGGAAGTTAACGCCGACGCCGTCAAAGACATCAAGAAAGGCATCATCGCCAATCCGAACTGCTCGACCGCCCAACTGGTCGTGGCCTTAAAGCCGTTGCATGACTACGCCCAGATCAAGCGCGTGGTGGTTTCGACCTATCAGTCGGTTTCCGGTGCCGGCAAGGCCGGGATGGACGAGCTGTTCAGCCAGAGCCGTGCCATTTTCGTTTCCGATCCGATGGAAGTGAAGAAATTTACCAAGCGCATCGCCTTCAACGTCATCCCGCATATCGACGTCTTCATGGATGACAATTACACCAAAGAAGAATGGAAGATGGCGGTCGAGGTCCAGAAGATCCTTGATCCCGATATCCAGCTCACCGCCACCTGTGTGCGCGTACCGGTATTCATCAGCCATTCCGAAGCGGTCAATATCGAGTTTGAACGCCCGATCAGCCCGACCAAGGCCCGCGAAATCCTGCGCGCCGCCCCCGGCTGCCTTGTCGTCGATAAGCCCGAAGATGGCGGCTATATAACCCCGATTGAAACCGCCGGGGAAGACGCCACCTATATCAGCCGCATCCGCAAGGACCCGACGGTCGAGTATGGTCTGAACCTGTGGTGCGTTTCGGACAACCTGCGCAAGGGCGCGGCGCTGAATGCGGTGCAGATCGCCGAAGTGCTGCTCAATCGCGGCATGTTGCCTAAGAAGGGCTGATCCGAAGGCGGATCGCTGTTAGTTTTTTGAAAATGGCGGAGCACCCCTCCGCCATTTTTGTTTTACCTCTTGTATTTCGACAGGCGCGATCCAATCTTTGAGCATGATCTTTGACCTGCCCCATCTTCTGATCGCTGTCGCGCTTTTATTCGCGGTCTATTTTCTTGGCCCCAGGGCTTGGGCGCGGCTGAAAGCCTTTGACGACAGCAATGCGAAGCGCCGGGCGCAGGAAATGCAGGACCGGCGCGATGGTAACGCCCATTTCCGCCACGCGCTTGATACCGCCGCCGAACAGGTTGAAGCGGTTACGTCCTACGAAGCCAAAGACCAGCGCACCGGCCTGCCGATCACGCTTTATCTGTTCGGGGGTGAAAGCTTCGGCAGCCGTAAAGCGGCTGAAGAAGTCCGCGCCCAGCATATTTATGAAAAGGCCAAAGCGTTTTATACTGAACTGCCGGTGGCGCTGACCGAACGCCGCCGCAGCAATCTCAAATAAAAAAGGGGCCGGTACATAAGCCCGGCCCCAGTTTACAGCACACCAATCTTAAAGCGCCCGGTATTTCACATAAGCAAACCGTGCCTCGCCCGCCCCGGCAACATAGAGCGAGGGGCGTAAGGCGAGAAAGTCATAGGCGGTGTTGTGGTTATAGCCCGACACCTCCATCTGCACGGCGTGTTTGGTCCATGTCTTGCCGTCGAGGCTGTAATGCATAGTGACGATGTTGGCTTCGTTGCGGATGCGGATAAAGACATGGCGGCCATAGCCTGCGGGCTTGCCGCCCGGTCGGTCCAGCCCACCCCGGTGCATGATGAAATTCTTGTCCGAGAAACCCAAACCGCAATACAGCCGCTTGTTATAGAACAGCAAAAGCCCGGCCTGCGCCCCATCGCTGATCTCGATTTCGGTTTCGACCTCGTAGGCAATATCGCCAACGCGAAAACCCAGCGGCGAACAATCGAACGGCTGGGTGCCCTTGGCTTTCAGCACCAGACCATGGTCATAGCGCACCCGCTTACCCTCACCCACGGCGGGCAGATAAAAGCTCCACAGCTCGCCAAAACGATCACGCGAAAAATCATCCGAAAACGCCATGCCGTGCGCCAGCGCCTCGCCCCCCTTCGGCTTAGGCAGGGGTGTGGATAAGTCACCGCCCAGCGCTTCGATCCAGCCATCCGCAGTCCAGCGCATCGGAGCCAGCAGGGTCTGGCGACCCAGCGTCCACAGCCCGTTTTCATAGCCGTGATAGACCAGCCACCACGAACCATCCGGGGCTTCGACCGCGCTGGCATGGCCGCGCGACCACCATTTTTCCCCTGCCGACGTGGTGCGCACCAGCGGATTGTTCGGGGCATTTTCCCACGGCCCGAACAGGCTTTTGGCCCGCGCCGCAATCACCATATGCCCGGTGGGTGGGCCCGATGTGCCGCCCACCGCCGTCAACATGTAAAAATAGTCGCCGTGGCGGAAGATTTTCGGCCCTTCCGGCGAGAAGGATTCCACCACCCAGTCTTCCGGATAATGCCACGGGTCATAAACATGACGCGGTGCAGCCACGGTCGAAAGCCCGTCTCCGGCCAGCTGCACGACATCGCCGCCGCTTAACGCCAGATAGCGTTTGCCGTCTTCACCGATGATGTGGTTGGGGTCGATGTAGCGGCCCATCCCCGGCAGTTCGACCGGATCGGACCATGGCCCGGTAATCTTCGGGGCCGAAATCACATACATGCCGTTGGGATTACGGGTCGGAATATAGATGTAATAGCGGCCCTTATATTTGCATAAATCCGGTGCCCAGACCGAGCCGATCGGCTTTTTCAGCGCCGCGGTGACTGGCTGCCAATTTACCAGATCGCGCGAGTGCCAGATCAGCAGCCCGGGATAGGCATCAAAGGTCGAGAAGGTCATGTAATAGTCACGGCCTTCGCGGATGATGCTGGGGTCGGGATGGTCACCCGCCACGATGGGGTTAAGAAAACGCCCGTCGCCCAGATCGGCCTTACGCTGGTTCTCGATCCCGCGCGGCCATGTCATCCACGCCCAGTCGATGCCCGATGGCGAGATCGCACCCTTCACCACAGCCCCCGTGCCGGGCGGGCAGGTGGCACCGCCGGTCGCCGCTTTGGCCGGGATGGAGACAATAGCGGCCCCCGCCAACAAGACGCTCAAAGATTCCCGGCGATTACAAATGCTCATGACGCCCCCCGAACTCAAAACTTGTTATTGGGCTCCCTCCATACGGAAACCGGTTACCAAGATACGGACAGCGATACCATCAGGCAACCAACAAAGTGAACGATCACGGGAATTTGCCTATTCGGCAGCCTTATCAAGGCGGACAATTTCGCCCCCCAGGATCGGGGCGGCCCCATGGCAGGCGGGCGGCTCGTAACAGGCACGGCAGCGCACCTGATATTCACCGGTATCGCCGACCACCAGCTGCTTGTCATTGTCGATCAGCCGCTGCGAAATAAAGCCATCGTCCGAGCCACACACCATGCACACCCCGGTCAGTTTTTCGACCGAATCAGCCAGCGCCAGCAGCCCCGGCATCGGGCCAAAGGGCCGTTCGGCGGAATCCAGATCCAGCCCGGCGATAATAATGTGCAAATTACTCTCGCGCTTTTCGCGCAACAGGGTGCGGATCGCGCGGCCAAACCAGCCCAGACAATCCTGCAATGGGGTATCAAGCGGGAAAAACTGCGCCTCGTCCACCGCCAGCACGTCGAAATCCATCGGCTCGGTGACGCGGCGAAAATCCGCCTCGCTACGCACCATGATCGCCGAAAGCGTCGCGGTAATTTCGGTGCCACCGTCCGGGGTGACAGCGCGCGAGGCAATCTCGCCCTGGGTGCGGGTATCGTGGGCCGGTTTCAGGATGCGCACCCTTTTGCGGGCATACTGCGCCCGATGCAACCTGGCGATCAGCCGTTCGGTCTTGCCCGAAAACATCGGACCGGTAATCACTTCCAGACGCGCCGCCATAACCGCATTCTCCCCATCAAGCGAAGCGCTTTATCCCACAAGTCGCCCCGCACGGCGCGCAGGCATTTGGCCCGGACCAGGGTTGTCCACATCAAAAGGGGCGACAAAAAGGGCTGCATCTATCTCTTGCGAAGCGAAACCCTGCGGGCGCACACTTTTCTCGCGAGTATGCATTTCAAGGAGAACATTGTGATTACGGGGGGAAAAACCGGTGCCCTGTTCTGCGCCGGGATTATTGCGTTATTGGCCGGGGTTGGCGCCACGACCAGCGCCAGTGCGGCGACCCGGTCACGGGCCGTGGCCCGCCTGATCGGCCTTGATGGCAGCGACGCTGGCAAGGTGACGTTTCAGCAAGTGGCGCGCGGCATTCTGATTGAGGTTGAGGCACGTGGGCTGACGCCTGGTGCCCATGCCATAATGATACACGCCAGCGCCGCCTGCGAGGCGAAAAAACAGTTTACCAGCGCCGGCCCCGATCTGGATGCCGACCCGCCCCGCCCGCATGGCTATCTGGTAACCGGCGGACCACGCCCCGGCGATTTGCCCAACCAGTTTGCCGGTGCCGACGGCGTGCTGCACGCCACCATGTTCACCAATTACTTTGCTTTGGGAAATGGCAAAAAATCTCTGTTCGACCGCAACGGTGCCTCGATCATCATTCACGCCAGGGCTGACGACTACCTCACCGCGCCGGATGGCGGTGCCGGTGCCCGCGTGGCTTGTGGCACCATCGTGCGCACCATCGGCCCCAAGACACGGGCCAAAACCGCCTCGCGGAAATAACCGGACGATCTGTCCCCAGTTTTATACCGTTAATGGCCTGCCGCAGGGCCAAAACCGATGCGAAACGATCACAGTTTCCGTGCCTGCGGCGGCCCCGCCCTGCTTGCCATAAGTGTGGCGAACGCCTATATCTAGCACTGTTAAGGCCGCGCAAGCTGCAGAGACAAGTTTCAAGCGCGCCCAGAGAACTTTCTCCCTTCCAAAAAAGGGTGAGGGCGCAAGGGCTGACGACGACGACGCTTTCCCTGAAATTTTGGTGCGACTTTGACAACCGCAGTGAACATGGTGTTTGCGGCGGATACTAATGCTTTCAGGAGAAAGCCGTCATGACCATCGGTCAAGTTAAGTTCTTCAACACGACAAAAGGTTTTGGGTTCATTGCACCGGAAACTGGCGGGAAGGACGTTTTCGTCCACATGACCGCTGTTCAGGCTGCTGGCCTGCGTAGCCTGAATGAAGGTCAGCGCGTTAGCTTCGACGTAGAAGCCGACAAGCGCGGCCCGAAAGCCGTGAATCTGAAGCTCGTTTGAGCCGAGGGTAGCTTACCAAACGGCGCGGAAGAGAGCTTCTCTTCCGCGCCGTTTGCGTATCTGGGGGACAGGATGGACACGCAGCAGACCGCGACCGAACCGACATCAGAAACACCCGGTCAAACCGAATTTGTCATCCTCTATTCCACTTTCCCCGCAACGGATGCCGGGCGGGACGCCGCCGACGTGATCGCGCGCCACCTGCTTGAAGCCCGCCTGATTGCCTGCGCCAACATCTTTGCCCCGATGACGTCACTGTACCGCTGGCAGGGTAAAATTGAGAGCGATACCGAGTTCGGCGTGTTCTTTAAAACCCGTCGCAGTCTGGTTTCTGCCGCCATAGACGCCGCAAAAGCACGGCACCCCTATACACTGCCATGTTTTTTAACCCTGCCGGTCGAAGGGGATACTGGTTATCTCGATTGGCTTAAGGCCGAAACTGCCGCAATAGGTTAACTTGTTTTTGACGTTCTAAGCCCTTTCTATGGGCCGGTAACGCGTTGGAGCCAGAAAGCGTGAATTACGAAGGACCGGAAGACAGCACCTATCTTGATGGGGCCGCGCTGCGTGAGGCCATTGCCGCCGCCACACAAGGCATCACCGACAGCTTAGAACTGCGCCAACGCTTCTTTGCCCCCTTAAAGGCCGCCTTCACCACGGTGCGTGACAAAGTGCGCAGCGACGTGCTGGAACATGGCCTGCATGGGCTGGATGCCGCCCGGTCGCTGTCGGCAATTCAGGACACCATCATCCGCATCGTCTTCGAGTTTGCCACCACGCGGGTCTACACCACCCCCGGCGAGGCCGAAGCGCTGGCCGTGGTTGCCACCGGCGGCTACGGCCGTGGCGAGCTGGCGCCGGGATCGGATATTGATCTGTTGTTCCTGCGCGCCGCCAAAGCACCGCCGGACAGCGACCATGTTGTCGAATTCATTCTTTATGTCCTGTGGGATCTTGGCCTGAAAGTCGGCCACGCCACCCGTTCGGTCACCGAGTGTATGCGTCAGGGCAAGCAGGACATCACGATCTGCACCGCCCTTTTGGAAGCGCGTTTCATCGGCGGCGCGCACAGCCATTATGACGAGTTGCGCAAACGCTTCTGGACCGAAATTGCCACCGGCTCGGGACGTGAATTTGTCGAAGCCAAACTGGCCGAGCGCGATGACCGCCATGTCCGGCAGGGCGAAACCCGCTATCTGGTCGAGCCCAACATCAAAGAGGGCAAGGGCGGTTTGCGCGATCTGCAAACCCTCTACTGGATGGGCAAATACCTCTATCACGTTTATGACGCCGCCGCTCTGGTGCAGCACAACGTCTTCAGCCAGGAAGAATATGAAACCTTCCAGAAGGCCGAAGCCTTCTTATGGAATGTGCGCGTACACTTGCATTATCTGATGGGCCGGGCCGAGGAACGCATTTCCTTTGATGCCCAGCCCGGTCTGGCCGCGGCACTGGGCTTTACCGACGAGAACCCGCGTCAGGCGGTGGAAAACTTCATGCGGGCTTACTTTCTGGTGGCCAAGGATGTCGGTGATCTCACCCGCATTTTCTGCGCCGCGCTGGAATTTCAGAACCGCAAGCGCCGCGAGGGACTGACCCGCATTCTGCCCGGCTTCCTGCGCCCGCGCAGTTCGAGCGATGATTTTTTTGTCGATACTGGCCGCCTCAATGCGCAGGAAAACACTTTCAGCAAAGACCCGGTCAATTTCATCCGCATTTTCCATCTGGCCGATGCCAAGGAAATCGACATTCATCCCCATGCCTTACGCGCCATCACCCGGCAACTGCCGCTGATCGATGATGCCTTGCGGGCGAACAAATCCGCCAACGCGCTGTTCCTCGAAATCTTAAGCTCGCCGCGCAAGCCCGACTGGACCCTGAAGCTGATGAACGAGGCGGGGGTGCTGGGCCGCTTTGTGCCGGAATTTGGCCGCATCGTCGCGCTGATGCAATTTAATATGTATCACCACTATACGGTGGACGAGCATCTGATCCGCGCCATCGGCTATGTCGCGGCGATCGAGCATAATCGGTTCGAAGAAGAACACCCCATCGCCACCGACATCATCCGGCGCATCAAATCGCGCGAGGTGCTGTATTGCGCCATGCTGCTGCATGATATCGCCAAGGGGCTGGAGGGCGATCATTCTGTGCTGGGCGGGGCCATTGCCCAGACGGTTTGCGCCCGTTTTGGCTTGTCGGCAGAGGATATCGCCTCGGTCGACTGGCTGGTCAAAAACCATCTGGTGATGAGCGACATCGCCCAGCGCCGCGATATTTCCGACCCCAAAACGGTACGCGATTTTGTCTCGATCGTGCAGTCGCCCGAGATGCTGCGCTATCTGCTGATCCTGACGGTAGCCGATATCTGTGCCGTCGGCCCCGGGGTCTGGAACGGCTGGAAGGCCCAGCTGTTACGCGAGCTTTATTACGAAGCCGAGGCGGTGATGAGTGGCGGCGACACCGTGCGCGCCCACAGCGCCCGGGTACATTCGGCCAAGCATATGCTGGCAGAAAAAATCGCCGACCTGCCCGAAGATGTGCGCAACCACAATCTTGAGCGCCATTACGATTCCTATTGGCTGGCCTTCGATACCGCCATGCACGAGCGCCATGCCCGCATGATGGCCGATACCGATATGGCCCAAAAACTGTTCGGCTTTGAAGCCATTCCCAACAAGGTGCGGGCGGTGATGGAAATCGCCATCTATGCCCCCGACCATCCCGGCGTTTTTGCCCGCATTTCCGGTGCCATTGCGGTCGCGGGTGGCTCGATTGTCGACGCCAAGGCTTTCACCACGTCGGATGGCTTTGCGCTGGATGTCTTCTCGGTACTGGATGCCGAAGGTGGCCCCTTCGATGACGAGGCCCGGCTGAGCCGGCTGCGCCAGACCATCGAGAAGACCATCGCGGGCGAAATTTTCCCACGCACCCTGATTGCCCAGCGCACAACCCGTGGCCGCAACAAGGCCTTCACGGTGCCGGCGCGGGTTAATTTTGATAATGATGCATCAACCACCGCCACAGTGATCGAGGTACGGGGCCCTGACCGGCTCGGCTTCCTCAATGATGTCGCTTCGGCGCTGTTCCACGCCGGGTTGTCGATTTCGTCGGCGATGATCGCCACCTATGGCGAGCGGGTGGTCGACGTTTTCTATGTCCGCGACGCCTTCGGTCATAAAATTACCCACCTCGACAAGCTCAAAGCGGTTGAAGCCAGCCTTTTGATCGCCGTCGAGGGCAAAAAGGACAAGGCAAAGCGCGCGGCCCACACTTGAGCCGACCCGACTTTCGGGGCATAACCGCCAACCTCTTTTGTCTTCTTTCTTTGGGACACGTATTATGAGCGAAGCTGCCAAGCACCCGTCTTTAGTTTTCTCCGGTATGCAGCCGACCAACACGCTGCATCTGGGTAACTATCTTGGCGCGCTCAAGAACTGGGTCAGCATCCAGGATCAGATGCCCTGCATCTATTGCGTGGTCGATATGCACGCCATCACCGCCGATGTCGGCTATGGCAAACCGGGCGAGCTGGCCAAGGCAACCCGCGAGGTGGCAGCCGCCTATATCGCCGCCGGGGTCGATACCAGCAAAAGCCCGATCTTCAATCAAAGCCGCGTGCGCGCCCATGCCGAACTGGCGTGGATTTTCAACTGCGTAGCCCGTATGGGCTGGGCTGACCGCATGACCCAGTTCAAAGAAAAGGCTGGCAAGCACAAGGAACGGGTTTCGGTCGGCCTCTATACCTATCCGATGCTGATGGCAGCCGACATCCTGGTCTACAAGGCAACCCACGTCCCGGTGGGCGAGGATCAGCGCCAGCATCTCGAACTGGCCCGCGACATCGCCCAGAAGTTCAACAATGATTATGGCGTGGCTGGCTTCTTCCCGCTGCCCGAAGCCGTCACCGTGGCCGCTGGCACCCGTGTGATGAGCTTGCGCGATGGCACCAAGAAGATGTCCAAGTCGGACGACAGCGATCTGTCGCGCATTAACCTGACCGACGATGCTGAACTGATTGCCCAGAAGATCCGCAAGGCTAAGACCGATCCGGCCCCGCTGCCCACCGATGAAAAGGAACTGGAAGGCCGCCCCGAGGCCGAAAACCTGATCAACATTTTCGTGGCGCTGTCCGGCAAGACCAAGGCCGAGGTGATTGCCCAATATGCCGGGCAGCAATTCTCGGGCTTCAAGTCGGATCTGGCCGATGTCGCGGTGGCCAAGCTGACCCCGATTGCTTCGGAAATGCGCCGCCTGCTCGCCGATCCGGCCGAGATTGACCGGGTTCTGGCCGACGGTGCCGAAAAGGCCTCCGCCGTGGCCGAACCGATCATCCGGGATGTGAAACAGATCGTCGGCTTTATCGGCTGATCTTTTTATCCCCATCACCACCCAGCACGTCATGTTCATGACTGAACATGACGTCGCGTGGGCGGCCGTGCAGGCTTTGGCCGCCATCCACCGTGATGGTGCTGCCGGTCATTGGTGCCATTTTGACGATGAAGCTGACCGCCTCGGCAATATCCTGCGGTGTAGAGCCAAAACCCAGCGGCGTTTCTGCATGGGCGTCGGCAAAGCCTTTTGGGGTCTGGCTGCTGCTGGGCAGGCTGAGGCCCGGCGCAATGCCACAGACCCGCACCCGTGGGGCCAGCGCCTGGGCCGCAAGCCGGGTTGCCGCCTCCAGCGCACACTTCATCACTGTGTAGGAAAAGAAATCCGGGTTCAGATTGAACACTTTCTGATCGAGGATGTTGATCACCAGCCCCCGCGCCTCCTCCGGCAGGCGTTCGGCCAGCTGCTGGGTCAAAAGCAGCGGGGCGCGCAAATTGACCGCATACATCTGGTCGAGCGATTCCGCCGATAGTCCCGGCATGCTGTCATAGGCAAAGCGCGAGGCCGAATTGACCAGCAGGCTGCAAAAGCCAAAATCCGCCGCCTGATCGAAAATGTCGCTGATGATGCGTGGGTTAACCAGATCGCCCTGCACCACCATGGCCTTGTAGCCATCAAAGCGTAAGGCGGAGGCCAGTGCAGCAGCCTCGGCCTGAGAATGGTTGGTGTGAATGACGACAGGCCAGCCCCCCTCGGCCAGCTTACGGGCGATCACCGCCCCGATACGCACGCCCGCGCCCGTGACCAGCGCATAGCCACGCTTATCCGGAAAATCCGACATATCCCCCTCCCTGGCTGCCAGCCCCCGGGTAATGCCTTATTCCGGCAGAGTTTTTCCCGGACGGCTTCTGAAAATTTCGACACCGGCGCCCGCCGCTTCGTTGAAAATATCCGGTTTCAGAATGGACACCCGGCAGGCGTTAACGTTGGGATTTTCGAAACAGAGCGCCACCAGCTCTTCCAGCAGCGTCTCAATATATTTGGTATGCGGACGGTCGGGCCACGCCTTGATGGCAGTGCGCACGGTGTCGTAATCGACAATAGGACCGCAAGCCTCGGTATCATGCGGGGCCGCGTCATCGGCGAACATTTCGACATTGACCACAACGCGCTGCGGGCGTTCGGGATGCTGTTCCCAAGGGTGAAAACCGAGATGCACCTCGGTAACGATATCTTTGAGAATAAAGCGCTGATAGCCGCCTGCGCGCATCCGAAACCCATCAACTGTAGAGAGCATTTGCAGAATGTCTGTGTTGATTATATAGCATTGGACCCCAGTGATAACAATTGCGCGGGCTTAATACGCGCCCCTTCGGACGAGTAGGAAAAAGACCATGGCAGGCGGCAACATTTATCCGCTGCGCATCGCCGATGCGGCGAAGGCCATCCGCCATGTTTTCGTCCGCAATCTGGAACTGCAAGCCGATATCGGTATTCACGGCCACGAAAAGGGCGTGCTGCAGCCGGTGCGTATCAGCGTCGATCTTGGTGTGGCCGAAGCGCCGGTCGATGAAGATAATCTCGACAGCGTGGTTGATTACGAAGTGATCGCCAACCGCATCCGTGCGCTGATCGAAGCCGGTCACATCAATCTGGCTGAAACCATGGCCGAGCGTATCGCCACCCTGTGCTTTGCCGACCGCCGGGTGCACAGCGCCCGCATCCGGGTCGAAAAGCTCACCGCCCTGCCGGGTGCCGAATCCGTCGGGGTCGAGATCGAACGTACCCGTCCATAAATGCTACGCACCCGGAGTAATTGGCAGAGCATTTGGTCATGAACAACCGGCCTTATGATCCGGCCCAAAATCAGACACCAACCGAAGCGTTGATCGCCCCGGCGACGGTGGTGCCAACGCAAAGTAAACCTGCGCCCGCAATAAATTCCGAGGCCGCGCCCGCACCGCTGACCGGATCGGCGCGCATTGCCGAATATGTCAAAGACCTTCCCGATCTGCCCGGCGTCTATCGCATGATCGGGGCCAAGGGCGATGTGCTCTATGTCGGCAAGGCCAAAAGCCTCAAAAAACGCGTGGCCAATTACGCCAAACCGGGCGGGCATAACGGCCGCATTATGCGCATGATCGCCGAAACGGTAGAGATGCTGTTCATCACCACCGCATCGGAAATTGAAGCGCTGCTGCTGGAAGCCAATCTGATCAAGCGGCTGAAACCTTATTACAACATCCTGCTGCGTGACGATAAATCCTTCCCGGAAATTCTGCTGCGCAGCGATCACGACTATCCACAGGTGCTGAAACATCGCGGCGCCCGTTCGATCCGTGGCACCTATTTCGGCCCCTTTGCCAGCGCCACGGCGGTTAACGACACGCTCGATACCCTGCAGCGGGCGTTTTTATTGCGCGCCTGCACCGATGCGGTGTTTTCCACCCGCACCCGACCCTGCCTTTTGTTCCAGATCAAGCGCTGCGCCGCCCCTTGCGTCGGCCGCATCAGCCAGAAGGATTATGCCGGGCTGGTTGATGAAGCGCGCCGCTTCCTGTCGGGCAAAAGCCGCGCGCTGCAGGAAGAATATCTGGCGCAGATGGAAGCGGCCTCTGAAGCGCTCGACTTTGAAGCGGCGGCGGTAATGCGCGACCGCGTGCGGGCGCTGAGCCATGTCCAGCAGCGTCAGGGCATCAACCCGACCAGCTTTTCCGAAGCCGATCTGTTCGCCCTGCACCGCGATGGCGGCGGCTCCTGTGTGCAGGTGTTCTTCTTCCGCGCCGGTCAGAACTGGGGCAACCAGCCCTACTTCCCGCGCCACAGCGCCGAGGCCAGCGCCGGCGATATTCTGGAAGCCTTCATCAGCCAGTTTTATGACGAGCGCACCCCGCCCCCGCTGCTTCTGCTATCCGACCCGATCGAGAATGCTCCGCTGCTGGCCGAGGCTTTATCGGCCCGCGCCGGATACAAGGTGCAGATTCTGGTGCCGGAACGCGGCGAGAAGCGCGAGATCGTCGATGCCGCCCGCACCAATGCGCGCGAGCAGTTGGGCCGCCGCCTGTCAGAGAATGCCGCCCAGCGCCAGCTGATGGCCGGTGTGGCCGAAGCCTTTGGGCTGGAAGCCCCGCCGGGACGCATCGAGGTCTATGACAACTCCCACATTCAGGGTGCCCATGCCGTGGGCGGTATGATCGTGGCCGGGCCGGATGGCTTTGAGAAAGGCGAATACCGCCGCTTCAACATCAAGACCGCCAGCACCGACGATGATTTCGGCATGATGCGCGAAGTGCTGACCCGCCGCTTTGCCCGCCTGATCGAGAGCAATGACGCAAATGTGAAACGGCCCGATCTGGTCCTGCTCGACGGCGGTCCGGGGCAACTGGCGATGGTGCAGGCAGTGTTCGACGAGCTGGGGATTGAGGGCGTGGCGCTGGTTGCCATCTCCAAGGCGGCCGAGCATGAAGGTGGCTTCGAGCATTTTCACCTTGCCGGGCGCGAGCCGTTCCGGATGCCCGAGCAGAGCCCTGTTCTGTATTACTTACAACGACTTAGAGACGAAGCCCATCGCTATGCCATCGGCAGCCATCGCGCCAAACGGACCCGCGCCATTGCGGCCAATCCTCTCGACGAGATTCCCGGCATCGGGGCGTCACGCAAAAAAGCCCTGCTGCACCATTTTGGTTCAGCAAAGGCCGTCACCAGCGCCAGCCTCGCCGATATTCAGGCGGTGGCCGGTATTTCAGAAACACTGGCCGCAAAGATATATGACTTCTTCCATCAAGGCGGTCGGCGGGAGTAAACTGTCACAATGCTTGCTGTACCCAATATCCTGACCATCTTGCGCATCGCCCTGGTGCCGGTATTCGCCCTTGTACTGTGGGGCGACCCCAGCGATTCCAGCCGCATGCTGGCTTTTGCCATTTTCTGCATCGCTGGCATCAGCGACGGGCTTGATGGCTACATCGCCCGTAAATTCAATGCCGGCAGCGATTTTGGCCGCATGCTCGACCCCATCGCCGACAAAATTCTGGTCGGCGTGGCGCTGATGATTCTGGTGGCACAGGGCCATTTCGATGGCTGGAAAATGGTGCCCGCGCTGGTCATCCTGTCACGCGAATTTCTGGTGTCGGGTTTGCGCGAATTTCTTGCCGGGGCCCGTGTCAGCGTGCCGGTGACCTTCTTTGCCAAGATCAAGACCACCATCCAGATGATCGCCATCGCCGCGATGATTTTGGGACCTGCGCTCGATAAAACCGTACCGGGCGTGCTGGCCTTTGCCTATGTCGCGCTGTGGATTGCGGCGGCGCTGACGGTGATTACCGGTTACGCCTACTTACGGGCTGGTCTGGCCCATACCCGCCACAGCATCCTGCCCAGCGCCTGACATGTTGGGTTTATGGCCGGTCTTCACCGTTCTGGCAGCCGCGGGGCAAACCGCGCGTAACGCCATGCAGCGCGAGCTGACCGCCAGCCTGGGGGCGGCGGGGGCCACCCATGTGCGCTTTTTATTCGGCTTTCCCTTCGCGCTGATCTTCTTTGCCATCGCCTGTGCCACCGGAACGAAAATCCCCGTAGTGAGCGCCGGCTTCTGTGGCTGGATTCTGGCCGGGGCACTGACCCAGATTATTGCCACGGCCTTGATGCTGATGGCGATGACCGAACGGTCTTTCGTTGTCACCATCGCCTATCTGAAGACCGAGCCGATACTGGTTGCCCTGTTTGGTCTGATCGTGCTGGGCGATGCCTTAAGCCTGCCTGCCTCCGCGGCCATTATGGTTGCCACAGCAGGCGTGTTCGTTATGTCGTTTTGCCCCAGCCATGGCGGCAAAATGCCTGCGCACACATGGCGGCCCATCGCCATGGGACTGGCATCGGCAGCACTGTTTGCCATTTCGGTGGTGGCCTATCGCGGCGCGATTTTATCCTTACATGGCGCATCGCTGGCGATGACCACCAGTTTTTCGCTGATGGTGGTGCTGGGCCTGCAGGCATCGCTGCTCAGCCTCTATCTTCACTGGCGGCAACCCGGCGTTATGGCAGCAATCATCGGGCAGTGGCGGCCGTCACTGATGGCGGGTTTCATGGGCGCGGCCGCGACGCAGTTATGGTTCTTCGCTTTTGCGCTGACCTCGGCGGCCAATGTGCGCACACTGGCCCTGATCGAGGTTCTGTTTGCCCAAGGCGCAACGCATTTTATTTTCAAACAGAAAACCACCGCCCGTGAAGCCATCGGCATCGTCTTAATAGCGGTCGGTTGCGCCGCACTGGTGTGGACGGAAACGTAAAAAGGCGGAAGTTTCCTCCCGCCCTTTCAGAACCGTATCCGTAAAACCGTTTACAGATCGACGCTCGACACCTTGGCCACCACGTCGGCGGAATAGTCGTGCATCAGCATTTCCGAAATCTTGCCCGGCGTATAGCGATAGGGGCCGATCTCGGAAATCGGCGTCACTTCGGCTGCGGTGCCGGTCAGGAACGCCTCGCTGAAGGTGCCCAACTCTTCCGGCTTGATGTGACGGACATTGACCTTGATGCCGCGCTTGACCGCAAGGCCCTGCACCACCCGGCGGGTGATGGAATCGAGGAAGCAGTCCGGCGTCGGCGTGTGCAGTTCGCCATCCTTGACGAAGACGATGTTGGCGCCCGAGGATTCCGCGACGAACCCCCGATAATCATACATCAGCGCGTCGGCATAGCCTTCAGCTTCGGCCGCATGCTTAGAC
>JBAVPS010000189.1:0-3845 GCA_049693315.1 Rhizomicrobium sp.
CAGCACGGTGGCAAGCCCGGTCTGTTCGATGACCGCATCCAGCCGGTTCCTGCGATGGACGCCCATACCGCGGGCCTCGGCGATAAAGCGCAAGAAGCCCCGCACGGTCATATCGCCATAGGCCGGGGCACCTTCGGGCAGATAACCGATCAGGCTTTGCGCGGCGCGGGTGCGGGTTTGCACATCCAGTCCGCAAACCCGGATATGCCCGGAATCGGCACGCAGAAACCCCGCCACCATTTTCATGGTGGTGGATTTGCCTGCGCCGTTCGGACCGAGGAAGCCCAATACCTCACCTTTGACGGCGGTAAAGGACAGATCGGAAACCGCAGCAATGGCCCCAAACTTTTTGCTGACCTGTTCGATTTCGATCATGGATATGCAAATACAGATAAGCGCCTAACCAGCGCGCTTTCGCCACACGCATGCGTACTTAATGGCAAAGCCCGTATGCTCGCAACCCCGCGCAAGGTTACTTATCCGCCATATGGTCCGTATGACGGCTGTAATTTGGCCCGGATTAAGGAAGGCGCATAAGAAAATGGCCCAGGGCAGGAATGCCGTGAGCCACCAAGTATGCAAAGGGAAGTACAGGGGAAAGTAGTCGGTTGGCCGCGAGCCAGTCCATGACAGGGGGGCTGGGGGGCAAAATTGCCACGGAGGAGGCCCAACATGGCCAACCGACTTATGTAATATCCCAAGTAATCACGGCCAAGCCATGGTTCAAACATGGCACTTTCATGACTTTCGATGTTTTTTTGGGCGATTGAACAAAAATAGATCACGAAATGCTGAGCTTAGTGACACGAACAATAAAAAAAGCCCCGACAGCGTGTGCCGGGGCTTTGATTCTGCGATGATGCGTATTTTTAGCGGCGGTCGCCCAAAAGCTGCATCAGCATGATGAACATGTTGATGAAGTCGAGGTAGAGGCGCAGTGCGCCCATGATCGCCAGACGGCCCACGGAAGCTTCGTCACCGCTGGCATTATAATACGTATTCTTGATGTCCTGCGTGTCATAAGCGGTCAGGCCAGCAAAAATGCCGACGCCGACAACCGAGATGATCCAGCCCATCATGCCGGAATGCAGGAACATGTTGACGACCGAGGCAAGGACGATACCGATCAGCCCCATGAACAGGAACGAGCCGAAACCGGTCAGATCCTTTTTCGTGGTGTAGCCATAGAGGCTGAGGGTGCCAAACGTCGCCGCCGTGATGAAGAACACCTTGGCCACGCTGGTCTGGGTGTAGACCATCAGCAAGGTGGCAAGCGATGCACCGGTCAGTGCCGCATAAATCCAGAAAGTCGCCTGGGCCGCGCCTACGCTCATCTTGTTAATTCTGGCATAGAGCAGGAAAAATACGCCCAAGGGGGCAAGCGCTACGACCCACTTGAACGGTGTGCCAAAAAGTGTCTGGCCAAGCGAGGTCAGGCCGAGAATTGCCCCACTGGGGTCGGTGACGACCGAGGCGTTGAACAGCGCGTAGGCGGTAAGGCCCGTCAGCGCCAGCCCGATAGCCATGTAATTATAGACGCGCAGCATATACGCGCGCAGCCCTGCGTCGTACTGGCCGGCTTCGGCAGCCGTCGTACGGCTGCTGATTGTACGATAGTCATAGTCAGCCATGTCTGATCCTTCCTGCGGTGAAATAGCAGCTAGATCCCTAATATCGTGGTTCCGCGCGCCGGGTTCAAGCGCGAGATGATGAAAAATTGCCAATTCACAGAGATTTCAGCAGGATACGGTCGCTTATCATCGGTTTTGGCCGGATTTGCCGCCCGGATGCCTGTGGCTGGGGGCAGGCAAATGCCCCGGATGCGGGCTGGGTGCTGCACTTGAGGGGCCAAACCGGGTATAGCTCTAGCGGGGATTCTCACAAGGCCTATGCGCTTTCATGTTTAAACGCCTGCTTACCGTTTCCGGCTTTACCGCCCTGTCACGCCTGACCGGCTTTTTGTCCAGCATGGTGATGGCTTATGTGCTGGGGGCCGGGATGGCGTCCGACGCCTTTATGGCGGCCTTTCGTCTGCCCAACACCTTCCGGTCGATCTTCGGCGAGGGGGCTTTCAATAACGCCTTTCTGCCGCGCTATGCCGCCATCAACACCCGCGAGGGGGCAGTGGAGGCGGCACGCTTCGCCGACGAGATCTATTCGTGGCAGATCGCCGCCCAGCTGTTCCTGCTGGTCGTCGCCATGGTGGCCATGCGCTGGATCATCGCCATTCTGGCCCCCGGCTTTTCGGCCCATCCCGGTCAGGCCGAACTGGCGGCGGAATTGTCGCGCATCACCTTTCCCTATCTGATTATGACGGTGTCGTCGGTGCAGCTGTCGGCAATGCTGAACGCGGTGGGCAAATTCGCGGCGGCGGCGGCCTGGTCGATCCTGCTTAATTTAACCATGATGGCATGCCTGTTCGGGGCAAGCTGGTTTCCATCGGCGGCCCATGCGGCGGCCTGCGGCGTGTTCATCGGTGGTGTGGTGCAACTGGCCTTTATCGCGACCGCGGCGGCGCGTCAGACCCTGCGACTGCACATCCGTCTGCCGCGCTGGACGCCACGGGTGAAGGAATTCCTGCTGGCGCTGGGTTCGGCGACGGTTGGTTCGGCCAGCGTGCAGATCAGCGTCTTTATCGATACCGTGATTGCCAGCTTTCTGCCGATTGGCGGGCTGACGGCACTGTATTATGCCGACCGCATCAACCAGCTTCCCACCGGCACGCTGGCCATTGCGCTGGGCACCGTGCTGCTGCCGGAAATGGCGAACCTGCTGGCCAAGGGGGACCGGGCCGGGGCTGATGCGGCCCAGAACCGGTCGGCTGCTCTGGGGCTGTTGCTGACCTTGCCCTTTGTGGCGGTGTTCTTCCTGATCCCCGATGTCATCATGCGGGCGCTGTTCGCCCATGGCCATTTTGATGCTGCGGCGGCGCAGTTATCGGCGATGGCGCTGGCGGGCTATGGTGTCGGCCTGCCGGCCTTTGTGTTGATCCGTTCGGTTTCGGCGACCTTCTATGCCCGTGGCGACACCAACAGTCCGATGCGGGCCACGCTGCTGGCGTTTGCCGTCAATATTGCGCTGAAATTCGTCTTTGTCTGGGGCTTTGGTCTGGGCGTGGCCGGGATTGCGCTGGGGACTGCGATTGGGGCCTGGATCAATGTGACCAGCCTTGTTGTTATGGCACGGCGGCAGAGCCTGATTACCATTGGGCCGGTGTTTACCCGCTCGCTGATCCCATCGGTACTGGCGGCGGTGGTGGCCGGGGCCGGGGCGTGGGCCGGGGCGCTGCTTGGCCATTATGTGGCGGCGGCGGGGCTGTGGCACGATCTGTCGGCGCTGTTTGGTGCGATTGTTTTAAGTGTTGCAGGGTATCTTGTGGTGGTGGCGGTGTTCCGCCATCGTCTGCCATTACCCCGGAGGCGCTGATGCGTTTGTTCGTCGGTCTGTCTTTACCGCAAGATGTGGCTGACGCCGTTCTGGCGCTTGAAGGTGGGGTACCCGGCGCACGCTGGCAACACCGTGAACAGCTGCATATGACGATACGTTTCATTGGCGAGACGGATGGCGCAACCGCCAATCTGATTGACGATACGCTTGGTGGCATTGTGGTTCCGGCCTTCACGCTGCAGCTTAAGGGCGTCGGGTTCTTTGGCGGGCGTATGCCCCATTCGCTATGGGCCGGGGTGGCGGACGAAGCGCCGCTGCAGCATCTGAACCGCAAGGTGGAAATCGCTCTGCAGCATATCGGGCTGGCAGCGCAAGGGCGCAAATATATTCCGCATGTCACGATTGCCCGGCTGACCGCCAGCCCGCGCAGGGCCGTCATGGCTTTCGCTGGCGAGAAC
>JBAVPS010000190.1:0-11158 GCA_049693315.1 Rhizomicrobium sp.
GCTTTGGCCTCTTTCCAGGCCGTACGGGCGGTTTGCACCGCCATCGGATCGCGACCATCGAACATCAGCACGATACGGACAAAGCTGGCCCCATCCCAGACCGGGGGGGCGGCCCCGCCCACCACGAACAGCACATCGGCCCCGTTCACAGCGGCATCCTCCAGCCCGATCAGCACCGGCTGACGGGCGGCGTCCGGCTCGGTTGCCAGACCGTGGGGCAGAAAACTTTCCTCGTCATAGGTCCACAGAAGCCGGTCGATGGCCCCGGCGCGCTCGGCCGATTCGGTACGGATGGCGGCTTTCCAGCCCCGCGCCAAAGTGCGCTCGACCAATGCCGGTAAGGCATCTTCCAGACTGCGCCGTTCGAGATGGTAAAACAGAACCTCGCTCATGGCCCGGAAGATAGCCTTGCCGGATAAGCGATGTCCATGCGCGCGGCTTATATCACACGCGCATGGAACTTTACGGCAATCATCAATTGTCGCTGGGGTCACCGGCGGGGAGGGGATCCCCGGCAGGAACACTGCGCTCAGCCTTCAACACCTTATCGAGAGAGCGAGCCCCGGGGGACCAAGCTTTAGCAGCCCTGGCAATCGCCTGCGCGTCATCCACGCTTAACTGTGCCGCAATGGTATTACGCTTTTTCCAGATATTCTCGCGCACATCAGAAGGGGCGACAGACAACCGGTCAACCGCAGTGCAGATCCAGAAATACGCCTCTTTCGGATCCTTGGGCAAAACATTGCCGTACATATAACTGGACGCAATCATGCCCAGCGCCGCAGGACGCCCCGCCTCTGCCCCACGCACAGCCCATTTCAGGTAAAGATGGAAATCACGCGATGTACCACGACCGTTCAGATACATGATGGCCAGATTAACAGCGGCAACCGCATCGCCCGTCTCGGCGGTCTGACTATAGAGGTGGAAAGCTTGCTCATCGTTCTGCGCCAGCCGCGTTCCATTGAAATAATAGCCCGCCAGCAGCAGCTTAGCTGTGGTATCGCCCGCATCCGCGGCCTTACGTAAGTAAGCCTCGCCCTTTTTAGCATCCGCCGTCACACAGTGCGGACCATTGACCAGCAAATCCCCATACAGTCGCGCCGCTTCGGGCGATGTGTCGGCCAGCGGCTTCAGATGCAGCGCCGCCAGATCATACTTTTTATCGTGCAGAAACACCTTGGCCACGGACAGGCTGGGCGTTACCGCTAGCTTAACCTTCCCAGTGCAGGCGCTTGCCGCCAATCCAGAGCCCACAACCACTGGGGGCGGGGGTGGGGGCGCGGCAACAGCCATCGCCTCTCCGCACAGATGCAGCGAAATAGCTGCCGATACACATATCGTCAGAAACGAAATCTTGCGCATACGCCCCTCCAGAAAAATCGCGCCAAAAAATCGTGGCAGAAAGACTACAACCATTCTGCGAGGGGCGTATGTGACAAGATGATTAAATACGTCAGCCCGCCAGCTTATCGAGGATGCGCACACCCCAGCCCGAGGCCCAGCCCGCCTGCAGCGGCCGGGCATCATTGTCGAACCACGCCACCCCGGCAATATCGAGATGGGCCCACGGCACATCATTGGTGAAGCGTTTGAGGAACTGCGCCGCCGTGATCGAACCGGCCTGCGCCCCGCCGATATTCTTCATGTCGGCGATCTTGGATTTGAGCAGCGCGTCATAGGCCGGGGCCAGCGGCATGCGCCACACCGGCTCGCCCACCGCCAGACCGGACAAACGCAGATCCTCGGCCAGCTTATCGTCACTGGCGAACAGACCAGCATGCTCGGCCCCCAGCGCGACCAGAATCGCACCGGTCAGCGTGGCCAGATCAACCATCGCCCGCGGCCTGAAGCGGCTTTGCGTGTACCAAAGCGCATCGGCCAGCACCAAACGACCTTCGGCATCGGTGTTGAGCACTTCCACCGTCTGGCCCGACATCGTCGTCACCACATCGTCCGGGCGCTGGGCCGCACCATCGGGCATGTTTTCGACCAATGCGACCACGCCCACGGCATTGACCGGGGCCTTGCGACCGGCCAGCGCCTGCATTGCGCCGACCACAGCGGCGGCACCACCCATATCGCCCTTCATACCCATCATGCCGGCGCCGGTCTTGAGCGAAAGCCCGCCCGAATCAAAGCATAAGCCCTTGCCGACAAAAGCAATCGGCGCCTGTTTTTTAGATTTTGCACCGTTCCATTGCAGAACGGCGATATAGGGTTCGTGCACGCTGCCCTGACCAACGCCCAGAAGCGCCCCCATGCCGAGCTTTTTTATCTGGGCCACGGTGAGAATCTCGACCGTCAGGCCGGTGCCCCGCGCCATTGTCTTGATGCGGGCAGCAAATTCTTTGGGGAACAAAACATTGGGCGGCTCGTTGGTCAGATTGCGTGCCGTTTCGACACCGGCGGCCACCGCCTCCAACGCGCCCCAAACAGCCTTCGCACGGGCCGAATCTGGCGTCAGAACCGTAACTTTCTTGAGCGAAAGTGTCTTATCGCCAGCATCTTTGGTACGATAGTTGTCGAAACGATAGGATTTAAGGCGCAGACCAAAGACCAAATGCGCCGCCAGATCGGCCGCCGACACCTCGGCCCCCTTGGGCAGGTCGATGGCGAAATGGACATGACCATCCGCCGCGCCCATCAGGCGGGTGGCAACTTTCGCCCCGATTTCCTCGGCCGTGCGGGCACTGACAGCCTTAGGATGCCCCAGCCCGACCAGGATCAGACGGCTGGCGACAAGCCCGGCAGGGGCCAAAATCTCAAGGATTTCCGCTGACTTAGCCTTGAAACCGGCCGTTTTAACCGCCCGGGACAAAGCCCCGCCCAAAGCCTTGTCAGCAGACTGGGCCGCAGCGAGCAATCCGTCCTCGGTTGCAGCGACAACATAAGCCCCCAGATCGGCCTTCGGCTTTGCAACCGTTGAAAAGTTCACCTGCATGCGATCCTCACCTTAATTTAAGTCAGCGCCGGGTTGCTATCTGCCCGTCGGAAAATGCTAAGAAGGGGAGTAGTTTAAGCCGTAACGTCCTCAGGACAACCGGAAAATCAAGGACACCCGCCTCTTCATGATGCCGCGCCTGTCATTCTACATCATCAAGCAGCTGATCGGGCCAGTGATCCTGTTCGCCTTTCTGATGACCTGTGTGATCTGGCTAACCCAGTCGTTGCACCTGCTTGATCTGGTCATCAACCGGGGGCAGTCGGCGCCGACATTTTTCTATCTGTCCATTCTGGTGATTCCCTATCTGCTGGTGCTGATTCTGCCGATCGCGTTTTTTGCCGGGGCGCTCTACGCGCTGAACCGCCTCAGCAGTGAAAGCGAACTGGTGGTGATGGCTTCGGCGGGCTTCAGCCGGGCCCAGTTCGTCACCCCGGTGCTGGTGGCCGCCATACTGACCATGGCAGCCAGCTACGCCTGCGGGTTATATCTGATGCCGCTCGGCCAGCGTGAGCTGAAAGACAAGGTCGTCGATATCCGCGCCGACATCGGCAGCGCCCTGCTCAATGAAGGCGTCTTCAACACCCCGTCCAAGGGGCTGACAGTCTTTATCCGCAAGATCGGCACCAACGGCCACTTACGCGGTATTCTGGTCCATGACAGCCGCAACGAAAAAAATCAGGTGACCTATCTGGCCCAGAACGGCCAGCTGGTGCAGACCCCGGAAGGCGTGCGCCTGGTGATGGAACGTGGCATCATCGAACAGACGTTAAGCGGTGGTGCACGGCTCGAGATGCTGCAATTTCAGCGTTATGTGTTCGACCTTGAGCAATTTTCCAGTCCCACCAAGGCCAACGAGCGCGCCGCCAACGAGCAATATTTGAGCGATCTGCTTCACCCCGATGCCAGTCTGCGCCCGCGGACCAAAAAGGCCTATATCGCCGAGGCACACAACCGCCTGACCCAGCCGTTATACTGTCTGGCCTTTGCTTTCATCGTCATGGCGGCGGTTACCCGTGGCCGGCGCCGGCGCGGCGCGCAAGTGCTGCGCCTGACGATCGCCAGTACGCTGGCGGCGGTGTTGCGCATTGCCGGCTATGGCGTTCAGGGGTTGGCGGCAGGCAACACAGTGTTCTGCATCCTGTTCTATATCATCCCGATTTTAGCCACCGTGCTGGCGATGGCGGTGTTTTTTGAGTGGTTGCCGAAGAAACGTCCGCCACAAAGCACACCGTTGAACGAGGTGGCCGCATGAGCTGGTCGTGGACGCTTTACCGCTATCTGGCCCGCCAGTTCTTCTGGAGCGTGGTCGTGGTGTTCTGCAGTTTCTCGCTGCTGGCCTTTTCGATTGACGTGGTCGAGCTTCTGAACCGCACCGCCGGGCGGGGCGTCGACACCATGACCGTGGTCGGCATGGCGCTGCTGCAATTGCCACAGCTCAATCAGAAACTGCTGCCCTTTTCGCTGCTGCTGGGCGGCATGTCCTGTTTTGTCCGCCTGTCGCGCAACCAGGAACTGGTCACCACACGCGCCGCTGGCGTTTCAGCCTGGGATTTTCTCGCCCCGCCGCTGGTGGTGGCGCTGCTGCTCGGCGTGCTGCATGTCACGGCCATGACCCCGGTCGCGGCCCGTATGCTGTCGCAATTTTCCACCCTGGAAGCCAAATACATCAAGGGTGAGGATTCGCAGCTGTCGATTTCGAGCAATGGCCTGTGGCTGCGTCAGGGCGAAGATGGCGAGCAATCGGTCATCCACGCCCTGCTGGTCAGCAATCAGGGCGTTCACCTCGACGATGTGATCTTCTTTCTTTATGGCAGCGATGACCGCTTACGCGGGCGTATTGATGCAGGCAGCGCCGATCTGATCGACGGGGCCTGGATCATCAAACAGGCCCATGTCAGCGGCACCGATGGTCAGGTGAAGTTTCACGACCGCTATGTCATGAAAACCACTCTGACACGGGCGCGGATTCTGGAAAGTTTCGCCCCGCCCGAAACCTTGTCATTCTGGGAATTACCCGCTTTCATCGCCTCGGCGCAAAATGCGGGCTTTACCACAGTACGGTACCGGCTCTATCTGTATTCCCTGCTGGCGTTACCGGCGATGTTTGTGGCCATGGTTTTCATGGCGGCAAGTTTTTCTTTGCGCGTGTCCCGCAGCGGCGGGCTGGGGCGCGTGGTGTTAAAGGGGGCATTGTGCGGTTTTGGCGTCTATTTCTTCAGCGAAATGGTCACAGCGCTGGGCCGGTCGAGTATTCTGCCGGTCGCACTAGCGGCAACGGCGCCAGCACTGGCGGCCATTCTGGTCGGCATGGCGCTGGTCTTCCATCAGGAGGATGGATGAGCAAGCAGTCTCTGTTCCTGAAATCTCTTTTAGGCGTTTCAGCCCTGGTGCCGGTTTGTCTTGCGGCATCGGCGGCAGGGGTGTCGATAAAACTTCCGCCAAAATCTAACGTGACTGCGGCAGCATCCACCCCCGCCACACCAACGGCTGACAAGGTATTGCTGCGCCATGCCGACAACGGCACCTATGATACCGACAAAAACATTGTGTCGGTCGATGGCCATGTCGAGATCGACTATAAGGGCCGCGTGCTGCTGGCCGACAAGGTGGTCTATGACATCGACGCCGACCTACTCACCGCCGAAGGCAATGTCAGCCTGATGAACGAAAGCGGCGATGTTGCTTTCGCCGACCATGTTCGTCTGACCGACCAGATGCGCGATGGCGTGCTTGACAGTTTTGGTGCCTTGCTGGGCCAGAACGGTCGTCTGGCTGCCACCACCGCCAACCGCACTGACGAAGGCCGCATTACCGAGGCGCGTCGGGCCGTCTATACCAACTGCAAGGTGTGCCGCGAACCGGGCCAGCGCACCCCGCTGTGGCAAATCAAAGCCGTCAAGCTGGTGCATGACAAAGTAAAGCAGCGCATCACCTTTGATGATGCCACGCTGGAACTGTTCGACGTACCGGTGCTCTACACCCCCTATCTCAGCATGCCGGACCCGTCGGTGAAGTATGCCAGCGGCATCCTCACCCCTGACGCCGGTAATTCGAGCACCATCGGCTATTTCGTCCGGGTGCCCTATTATTTCGCGATCTCCGATTCCGAGGATGCCACGCTGGAGCCACTGGTCAGCACCAGCGGTGGCATTGTTATGGAAGGTGAATATCGCAAACGCTGGGAAAACAGCGGGCTATGGCTGCAAGGCAGTGTGGCGGAAAACCCCAATGGCGGCATCGACGAAAATCAGCAGCAATATTACTCCCACCTTTTTGGCTCGGGTTCGTTCGCGCTGACCGATGGCTGGCAACCCGGTCAGGGCTGGCAGGCGGGCTTTGACACCCAGATCACCTCGAAAAATACCTACCTCAAGCGCTATGACATTTCCGAAGCCGACCGTTTGAACAATGACCTGTTCATCGTTGGCGAGAATGGCCGCAGCCGCTTTGCCGTCACCGGCTATTTCTTCCAGAGCCTGCGCCTCAGCGATGATAACGAGACCATTCCGGTGGCCTTGCCGCTGATCGAGTACAGCTATGTGCCGATGAGCAAGTGGGCGGGCGGTCAGTTCCGCTTCAACGCCAGCACGGTCGCCCTGTCGCGCGATGTCGGTACCAACGATCAGCGGGTGTCGACCGAAGCCAACTGGCGCCGCCCCTTTGTCGCCGACGATGGTGAATTGTGGACGTTCCAGCTCAACGCCCGCGGGGATTTCTTCCATTCCAATGTTGATACCGATGTCGTCGGTACAACCACGACCACGACCTCCTCGGACAGCCATTACACCTGGCGCGGTATGACGACGGCGGCGCTGGACTGGCGCTGGCCCTTTATTTCCAGCGGCAAATCCGGTCGGTCGATCATTTTTGAACCGATTGCCCAGCTGATCGCCGCCCCCTATGGCGGCAACCCGAAGACCATCACCGATGAAGACAGCTATAGCCTGCACATCGACGACAATAATATTTTCAGCTTCGATCAGGTGCCGGGGCACGATCTGATCGACAGCGGGCCACGCGCCAATGTCGGCTTCCGGTTAGAGAATCGCTTTGACGGCGGCTATGTCGAGGCATTGCTGGGCCAGAGCCTGCGCCTGAAGGCGGATCCGATTTATGAGGAATCGTCGGGGGAATCCGGCACCACATCGGATCTCATCGGCCGCTTCAGCATCCGCTTTCCGCCTTATGTCGATTTAACGCACCGCATCGACTATGACGAAAACACCGGCAAAGTCCGCCGCGATGAAGTGTATCTGACCGGCAATTACGGCAAATCGAGCCTGCAGTTGAACTATGTCCAGTTATCCGCATCGGACGATATTTCAGCCCGCGAGGAGCTCAGCACCCAGGCCGCGGTTAATGTCTACGAGAATTGGCAGGTCTTTGCCGCAATCCGGCGTGATCTGATCGCCGATCAGACTTTAACCACCGAATATGGCATGGGGTACGAAGATGAATGCTTCGGGATTTCCTTGTCCTACCGGCGTAAATACACCACCGATATGGATCTGAAACCGTCCTCGACGATACTTTTCCACTTTAATCTGAAGACCACAGACCAGCAAAGCAAGCCATTCAGCCTTTTCCCGCACGACATATTCTCCTATACCCGTTCTTGAACCTGGGGGGGATTTGCTTATTCTGCCCCCATACCGCCGGTGCTGGCCGGCGAAGGTTCTATCGGGAAGGGTATCCCCCCCGGCTTCTGACGGGCCGGACTTGGTGCGATCTTGTAAGGATTTGCCTTGATGCAACTGCGTAAGACCCGTTCGAGACTCTCGGGCACTATCGCCGCACTGGCCCTCTCTGCGGGCCTTGGTCTGCTGGGTGGCTGCTCCTGGTTCTCAGAACCGCCGCCGGGCACCCCCGGTGCAGCCGATACTGCGGATGGGCTGACCTATGACGGCTCGAACGCCGGCGACGAGGATAACGAAGCCCCCGTGGTCGCCCCGGCCCCCGCCAAGGATAAGCTGCGCAACGATATCGTCGCCGTGGTTAACGATACGCCGATTTCGGCCTATGACCTTGATCAGCGCGTTTCTCTGATCATGATCACCTCGAACATCCCGAATTCGCCGGAGATGCGTAAAAAGGTCCGCGAGCAGGCGCTTGAGCAGCTCGAAACCGAACTGATCCAGCGCCAGGAAGCCCAGAAGAACGACATTACGGTTTCTTCGGTTGAGGTGGATAAGCGCGTTAAGGAAATCTCCGAAGACAGCCGCATCACCCCGGACCAGCTCAAGGAAATCCTTGGTCGCGGTCATGTCTCGATCGCCAGCTTCCGCGCCCAGATCGCCGGTCAGCTGTTGTGGCAAAAAGCCGTCCAGCAGCAATATGCCGGCCGCATTTCGATTGCGCCGGAAACCGTTGATGCCGAGATGAAGCGCCTGGCCGAAAGCGCGGCCAAGGTCCATTATGTGGTGTCCGAAATCTTCGTCGCGGTCGATAACCCCGACATGGACGACAAAGCCCATAAAGACGCCCAGAATTATTATGAACAGATCAAATCCGGCGCGCCCTTTAACGCCATCGCCCGCCAGTTCAGCCAGAGCCCCTCGGCGGCGCAGGGCGGTTCGATCGGCGTGGTCTATGACGGCCAGCTTGCCCCCGAACTGAACAAGGCCCTGGCGGCGATGAAGACCGGCGAAATCTCGCCGCCGATCCGCGCCATTGGCGGCTATTATATTCTGGCGTTGCAGCAGCGGCTGGAACCCTATGGCACCAAGATCGCCGAAACCCGGCCCGAAGATACCGCACTGCCGGCCACGCTGCCGCTGGCCCGCCTGCTGTTGCCGCTGCCGCCCAAGGCCTCGCCGGCGATCCAGGAAAATGCCATGCGCATTGCCCACATGCTTGCCAGCCGGATTCCGAACTGTCAGGTGCTGCCCAAGGTGGCCAAGGAAATTCAGGGCTCGGTCTATATGAACCTCGGGGTTATCCGTTTGGCTGACCTCAGCCCGCAGATTCGCGATCATCTGGCGAAAACCGAGCCGGGGCAGGTGGCAGAACCCTTCTTCTCCGATGCCGGCCTTGAACTGTTCGTACGTTGCGACAAGGCAACCATCAAACTGCAGGCCTTCCAGATGCCGTCACGCGAACAGGTTGAGCAGCAGCTTTTCGAGGAGCAGATCAGTGCTATGGCACGCCGCTATAACCGCGATCTGAAACGCAATGCCGACATTGATGTCCGCTGAGGATAGCACATCGGGAATATTGCAGTCCGCAACCCCGATTCTGATCACCATGGGCGAACCCTGCGGGGTTGGCCCAGAGGTGGCGGTCGAAGTCTATGGTACCTGTGATGGCCATATCGGCGGCCACCCCATCCGCCTGATCGGTGACCCAGAGGTATTTTCGGCCTGCGGGGACATTGACCGCGACGCCATCATCCCGACCCGGGCACGGGCCAAACGCACCCCCGGCAAGCTGATCGCTGAAAACGCCCCGGCGGTGATCGAAGCGATCGAGACCGCCGTGGCGCTGGCCCGATCCGGGCAGGCCGCAGCGCTGGTCACCGCACCGATCCACAAGGCCGTTCTGATGCAGGCCGGGTTCAAATTTCCCGGCCATACCGATTATCTGGCCGAACTGACCGGGGCCAGGCGCGCCGTCATGATGCTGGCAAGCGAGGCCTTACGGGTTGTGCCCTATACTGCCCATGTGCCGCTGTCGGCGGTGCCGGGCCTGATCTCGGTTGAAGGGCTGGTGGAAACCGGCACGATCCTGATCGAATCCCTCAAGCGCGATTTTGGCATTGCCATCCCGCGTCTGGCGGTGGCGGGCCTTAACCCCCATGCTGGCGAAGATGGCAAGCTGGGCCATGAGGAGGCCGACATTATCGCCCCGGCGATCGAAGCCTTGCGCGCCACCGGCGCCAAAGTGCGGGGACCGATGCCATCGGATACCATGTTCCACGAGGAAGCCCGCGCCGAATACGACGCGGCCTTGTGCATGTATCACGATCAGGCGCTTATTCCGCTCAAGACTCTGTCGTTCTGGGAAGGGGTCAATGTCACACTCGGCCTGCCGATTGTGCGCACCTCGCCCGATCACGGCACCGGGCTTGATATTGCCGGCAAAGGTTTGGCCGATGCGCGCAGCATGCTGGCGGCGCTCAAAATGGCCGTAAAGATGGTCCATGCCCGAAAACACTAATGATTTACCCAGCCTGCGTCAGACCGTTGAACGCCACGGCCTGATCGCCAAGAAATCGCTGGGGCAGAACTTCCTGCTCGATCTCAATCTGACGGGGCGCATTGCCGAGGCTGCCTCGGTCGCCGGTGCCACCGTATACGAGGTTGGCCCCGGCCCCGGCGGCCTGACCCGCGCCCTTCTGGCCCAGGGGGCCCGCGTCATTGCGGTGGAGCGCGACGAACGCTGTCTGGCGGCGCTGGCCGAGCTGGCGACGGCCTATCCCGGCCAGCTCGACGTGGTTTATGCCGACGCACTTTCCGTCGATGAAACCACGATCTTCGCCGAACATGGCATCAAGGGGCCGGTGCATATCGCCGCCAACCTGCCCTACAATATTGCCACGGCGCTGCTGGTCAAATGGCTGACGGTATCCTGGCCGCCCTTCTGGGCCAGCCTGACGCTGATGTTCCAGAAGGAAGTCGCCCAGCGCATTGCCGCCGAGCCCGGCGACAGCGCCTATGGCCGCATCTCGGTGCTGACCGCGTGGCGGGCCGAGGCCAAGATCCTGTTCGATATTCCGCCCGGGGCCTTTGTTCCGGCCCCCAAGGTGACCTCGTCGGTGATCCGCATCACGCCCCGGCCAGACCCTGTCGCCCCGGCCGAGCTGGCACTGCTGGAAAAAGTCACCGCAGCAGCCTTCGGCCACCGCCGCAAGATGCTGCGCCAGAGCCTCAAAAGCCTGTGCCCGGAACCCATCGCCTTTCTGGAAGCCGCCGGAATTGATCCGACCTTGCGCGCGGAAAAACTCAGCGTCACCCAGTTTGCGGCGCTGGCCAGACTCTACGCCGAACAGAACCAGACCCCAGATCAGTGAATACCGTGGCTTTTCAAATGGCTGCTGTATTTCTGATCTGAACCCTGAATGTGGTTGACCAGCCAGCCTTTGAGAAAATTCATTGTCTCAAGGGTCACAGCATTATTGCCAGCTTTGAATTTCGCCTGAATGTCGAGCACATGCGTTTTCAGGTCTTCATGCTGAGCTTTGTGCTCGGCGGTATTCGGATAGCTGGTCTGGGC
>JBAVPS010000191.1:0-8092 GCA_049693315.1 Rhizomicrobium sp.
GCGCTATACAAAACAATGTGATCTGGTGGCGGCAGACAAGGCGTGTCTTTCTGCTACGCTTGGGTCCTTCGCCTGCTTGGGAGTTGCTATGCAACCACCTCTGCCGATCTATTGTGAGACTGCACACCCGATGAGCTTCGGCAGCTTTGTCATTGCCGAACCGGTCAATTTTTTCACCAACGTCTTCATTCTGATTGCCGCACTGGCGGCGACCCGGCTGCTGCTGCGGCGCCGTGCGGCTACGGCGGGGCAGTGGCTGCTGGTTATTTTGCTGTTCATGACCGCTTTTGGCAGTTTTGCCTGGCACGGTGTGCGCACCCCCTTCACCCTGGCACTGGACGGCTGGTCAGGGGTGGCGTTTCTGATTGTGCTGATCGGCGTCTGGATCGAGGGGTTGTGCGGTCGCTGGGTGGGCGTTTTCGGCGCGCTAGGGTTTGTTGTGCTGGCGGTGGCGAGTTTTATTGCGGGCTTTCGTGGTGCGGCGCTGATCGGCGGCGAGCTGGTTCACCGCTTCGTCTTCGTGCCCTTTTTCGTGCTGGTGACAATCTTTGGCCTGATGCTGATTGCGGCCACCGGGCGGCGCAATGCGTCGGCGGCCCGCGTTGGTGTCTATGCCCTGATCTGCGGTCTGATTGCGGCGACGGGGCGCTCGGTCGACCTGTTCACCTGTGGCTGGCTGCCATTTGGCAGTCATTTCCTCTGGCACCTGTTCCTGTCGCTGGCGGCCTATCTGGCGCTGGTCATGCTGACCGGGCTGACACGGCCCGGCGGCTGGGCCCGCGGATAAAGCTGCTCTGCCAAAGCGGTGGTTGATTCCGTTTTATTAAAACGCCTTCGTTCTAGCGCCATGGACCAATAGCAAAGCCCCCGTTCAGCTGATGAAGCGGGGGCTTTGGTGGCGACCGGTCAGGTCGCAAAAGCGATAGGGCGTATCAGGAGAGCTTGAGCAGATCTTTGGCCGGTGTGTCGAGATTGTAGATCGCTTTGAGCTTTTCGATCTTTTGCACGGTTTCCGGGCTGAACGGGCAGGTGCCTTCAAAATTATGCAGGATCATCCCCTCGACCAAATCGGCGAAGGGCACTTCCAGATATTCCGCGATCCCTTTCAGAATTTTCAGGGTCCGCTTGTCCATCCGAATGCCAGCCACGATCCGATCGCCGGTCTGTTCAGTTTCGCTCATGCTGTATCTCCGCGATTAGGCTTATATGTGTGCACGAGGGCGAGAATATATGCCTGCCGTAAGCCCTTCAAGCACTTATCCATCCCCGTTTGCCGGGCATTAGATCATAACCATCAGACAATAGGAACGGCTGGTATCAGGCCACGCAGCGAATTGCCGACCAGAATTTCGCCAGCCAGATCGGTGGGTGTCAATATAGTCTCCACCGCTTGTCCCATTTCGATCAGTTCGCGGCGCAAACAGCCATCCAGTGCCCCGGTAGACAAGGGCGGGGTCCGTAATTTGCCATCGCGTCGGATAAAGATATTGCTGCGGCTGCCTTCGGCCAGTTCGCCGCGTTCGTTACAAAACAGCACCTCGTCACAGCCGGAAAGATTGCTGAGGCGGGCATGTTCCCCCTCGTACAGCTCACGCAGGTTGGTTTTGTGGCGGGCAAACAGATCGCCACTGGCCACCGGTTTGGGCGACATCGCATAGGTCCAGACGGTGGGCGTGGGCCCAAGCGGGGCGGTGGTGGCGCTAAAGGCCCCGGCTTCGTTCACCACCAGGCGCACGCGCAAAGGGCCTTGCGCGGCGGCTACGGCGTCGTCCAGCGTCTGGCGGGCGGCGTTTTCGTCAAACGGAAGGCGGAAACAGGCTGCGGAATTGGCCATGCGTGCCAGATGCAGCGGCAGGCGGGTGAAGCCTTGCGCCGGGGTAAAGCGCAGGGTTTCGATCAGTTCCAGCGGCTGATGGTTCAGCGTCATATAGCGCGATTTGAGCAGGCATTCGGCATATTCGCTGGTGGCATCGGAATCATAGACCACCGCGCCGCCGATGCCGAGCCGCCCGGTGGTGCCGACGGTTTGAAAATCATCGCGGCAGGTGCCGGGTATGGTCAGTGTACGGATGGCTACGTTGAACTGGGCATCGCCTTTGGGGCTGAAATAGCCGATCGCCCCGGTATAGACGCCACGCGGGCCATCTTCGACATCCTGCAGCACTTCCATGGCGCGGATTTTGGGCGCACCGGTGATCGAGCCACAGGGAAACAGCGCCCGCACCATATCGTTGACTGAAATGCCGACTTTTGTCTGCGCCGTCACGGTCGAGACCATCTGGTGCACAGTGGGATAGGATTCGATGGCAAACAGATTAGAGGTTTCAACGCTGCCAGCCTGGGCGATGCGGCTTAAGTCGTTGCGCATCAGATCGACAATCATCAGGTTTTCTGCCCGGTCCTTGGCGCTGTTGAACAGCACATCATGCATCATCTGATCTTCGCGCGGGCTGTGCATGCGCGGGGCGGTGCCTTTCATCGGCCGGGTGGTGATGGTGCCCTGACGAATGTCGAAAAACAGTTCCGGCGACAGGCTGAGAATGACGCGCGCGCCATCGTTGACGTACGCGCCATGGGGCGCGGCAGAACCGGCGCGCAAACTGCGATACAGCGCCATCGGATCGCCGACGAAAGAAAATTCAGCCTGAAAAGTAAGGTTTGCTTCATATAGATCGCCAGCTTTGATCAGTTGGCGCACGTGGGTAAAGCGTTCGCGATAGCGGGCCTGATCCCACAGATAGTGTAAGGGGCCAGCATAGGCGCGGCCGTGGCACCATGTGTCAAAAGCACCTTCAATGTTGTCGATTTTCTGCGGTGCATCGAAGACGCCGAACCATAACAGGGGCACATCGCGCTTAAGGGCAAGCGCCTTACGCAATTTCGGTTCGAGCGCAAAACCCAGCTCGTACGAGAAATAACCTGCCGCATAAAGGCCCATTTCGCGCACGGTTTCGAGCGCGCCAAGCGCTGCCGGAACATCCTCTGGGTTGCAGGTGGTGATGATTCCACGCGGCTGAAAAAAGGCGCGAAACCTGCCATGTGCGGCGTCATCGAAAAGAATGGTGGGTTCAACCATGAAGGATTTCCAAACAATCCCAAGGGCATTCGAGTAATCGCACGAAATAGTCCTTATGGATATTCCTGCTTATGCCTTGATAACGGGCCCCGCTGCCCCCAAATTGATTTCTATAGAAAGGTGCCCGTTACGGGGCCTTCCGGTTGCCGATCTTACGGCGAGTGAGCTGCTTTATGAAGGGCTTGACGATGAACAGGACATTTTACCTCAACAGCCCGTTTCTTCTGGGCTTTGAGCATTTGGAAGGGCTTCTGGAACGCGCCGCGAAAAGCGCTACCGACAGTTACCCTCCTTATAATATCGAACAGACCGGCGAAGATGCGTTGCGTATCACCCTGGCGGTGGCCGGCTTTTCAGAAGATGATTTGAGTGTGACGGTGGAAGACCGCCAATTGGTCATCCGCGGCAGGCAAGGCGAATGTGGTGATAAAACCTATCTTCACCGCGGCATTGCTGCCCGTCAGTTCCAGCGTGCGTTTGTATTAGCCGACGGTATCGATGTCAGCGGGGCCCATCTGGCCCACGGGTTGCTGGCGATCGAACTGAAGCGGCCGAAAACCGAGACCGTGGTGCGCAATATTGCCATCACGTCCACCAAAGGTGAGGTATAATTATGGAATACGGTACTTTAGGTGGCGGGTTCGATAGCGCGCTTGATCTGGCCAAGGTTGCCTACATCAAACGGACGCCCAGCGCAGAAGCCCATCGTCTGGGGCTGCTGCCACCCGGTATGGTGCTGCCGCCCGACGCCCAGCTTTATGTGCTGCATTTGGGTGATGGCACCGTCATCGGCATCACCGATGACTGGAACAGTGCCTATGGCACTATGGTCCAAAACGATTTGACCCCGGTTTCGCTGCACTAAAAGCGGCGTAAATCCCCCAAGGGTTGTGTGCTGCCCGTCTTATGCGTAAAAATAAGACCATCGGCGCCGCCCTTGGGGTAATTTTCCCCCCACAATGGCACCGTCAATGCTTTCCTTCGGCGGATTGATCGTCTAAGAAGACCGCCTTCGCGAAAACGGAAAGGTGCCGTTCATGCAGACCCTGTTACTGGTTATCGAGCTTATTGTCGCCTGCGCCCTTGTCGGCGTGGTGCTGCTGCAGCGTTCAGAGGGCGGCGCGCTCGGTATGGGCGGTGGCGGTTCTGGCATTGGCGGTCTGTTCAGCCCGCGCGGCGCGTCCGATACGCTGACCCGCACCACAGCCATTCTGGGCATCATTTTCTTCGTCGTTTGCCTCGGGCTCAGCCTGATAGTGCGTTACGCGCACAAGGACCAGTCGCTGCTCGATTCGGTTCAGGCCCCGACCAAGATCGTGCTGCCGGCACAGAACGCCCCGGCCAAAGCGCCCCAGAATGCCCCTGGTCCGCAGGTTCCGACGCCACACTAAATTCGTTCTAAATCAATACGTTAGGTAGAAACCGGTGAGACTTCATTCCCAACCGGCGCAGTCCCTCGTTTTTGTGCTTGTGATGGACCGCGCTTTTCGTCATTTTGGCCTCCCATGGCGCGGATAATCTTTATCACTGGCGGCGTGGTCTCTTCTCTCGGAAAAGGTCTCGCTTCGGCGGCTCTTGGAGCCCTCTTGCAGGCGCGTGGCTATAAAGTCCGCCTGCGCAAACTCGATCCTTACCTGAATGTCGATCCGGGCACGATGAGCCCGCATCAGCATGGTGAGGTCTATGTCACCGATGACGGGGCGGAGACCGATCTCGATCTCGGCCATTACGAGCGCTTCACCGGCGTGTCGTCGTCCAAGGCGGACAATGTCACCTCCGGGCGGATTTACAGCCGGGTGATCGAAAAGGAACGTAAGGGCGAATATTTAGGCCGCACTGTTCAGGTGATTCCGCATGTCACGGACATGATTAAGGAATTCGTCCTGGCCGGAACTGAGGGGCTTGATTTTCTGCTCTGTGAAATTGGCGGCACGGTCGGCGATATCGAAGGTTTGCCCTTCTTTGAAGCCATCCGTCAGCTCGGCAATGATCTGGGCCGTGACCAGCATGCTTTCGTTCACCTGACCCTGGTGCCGTTCCTCGGCGCGGCGGGCGAGCTGAAGACCAAGCCGACCCAGCATTCGGTCAAGGAATTGCGTGCCATCGGCATTCAGCCCGATATTCTCTTGTGCCGGGCCGAGCATCCGATTCCCGAGGAAGATCGCAGGAAAATCGGCCTGTTCTGCAATGTGCCGGCCGCCCGGGTTATTCCGGCGCTTGATCTGCCGACGATCTATGAAGCGCCGCTGGCCTATCATGCGGCGGGTTTCGACACCGAAATCCTTAGGGTTTTTGGTCTGCCCGATCTTCCAGCCCCCGATCTGTCGCAGTGGCAGGAGGTTGTTGGCCGGGTCACGAATCCTGAAGGCGAAGTGCGTATTGCCGTGGTCGGCAAGTATATGCAGGTCAAGGACTCCTATAAGTCCCTGTCCGAAGCGCTGACCCATGGCGGTATGGCCAATAATGTTCGCGTCCATATCGAAATGATCGATTCGGAGATTTTCGAGCGCGATAACGCTGCCGCCTTCCTGGAAAACGTCCACGGCATTTTAGTGCCGGGCGGTTTTGGCGAACGCGGGACCGAGGGCAAGATCCGGGCGGTGCAGTTTGCCCGCGAGCATAAAGTGCCGTTCTTCGGGATCTGCTATGGTTTGCACATGGCGGTGATTGAAGCGGCGCGTGATCTGCTCCATCTGGCCGATGCCGGGACCACCGAAATCGGCCATCCTGCCGAACCGGTCATCAGCCTGATGACCGAATGGGTCAAAGGTTCGACCAAGGAAAAGCGGGCCGAGAATATGGACATGGGTGGCACCATGCGGCTTGGCGCCTATCCGGCCAAGCTCACCCCCGGCAGCAAGGTTGCCGAGGCCTATGGTGCGACCGAAATTTCCGAACGCCATCGTCACCGTTACGAAGTCAACACCGACTATGTTGAACGCCTGGCTGCGGCCGGTGTGGTGGTGTCGGGCTGGTCGCCGGATGGTCGCCTGCCGGAAATCGTCGAAATTCCGACCCATCCCTGGTTCATCGGGGTGCAGTTCCATCCCGAACTGAAATCCCGGCCCCTTGCCCCGCATCCGTTGTTTCGCTCGTTCATTGCGGCAGCGGTGCGCCAGAGCCGGTTGGTTTAAGATATCACAATGCCGGTGGCGGTCTCGCCCACCGGCATTGGCCGTTTTGCGCGGCATTTTTGGCCAATCACTTTATGATCGCGGGGCGATTGGGCCTGGCCCTTTGATCGGGTGTTGGGCGTAGAAAAGACATAAGGGTGAAATGGCTCCAACGGTGCGTAGCGACGCCAACAGCGTTTTCAAGCAAGCCATGGCGTTGCACCGGTCGGGCGATGTGCTTCATGCCGCCGAAGGCTACCGGCTGCTGCTGAAGTCTTTCCCGGACCATCCGCAAATTCTCTATCTGCTCGGTACGGCGGAACTGCAGCTTGGCCGCTTTTCCGACTGCGTGGCGCTGCTGGGCCGGGCGCTGGAGCTGACCCCGGATCATGCCGAAGCGTGGTCCAACCGCGCTGTTGCCTTGCAGAATCTTGGCCGCCTGCCTGAAGCCCTCCATGCTTTCGACCGCGCGGTGGGGATTAAGCCGGATTATGCCGAGGGCTGGTTCAACCGCGGCAATCTTTTGCGCCTGACGGGCGAGATGGAAGGCGCGCTTGCAAGTTATGACCGCGCCATCGCAATCGTGCCGGCTTATGCCAAGGCACATAACAACCGCGCCAATGTGCTGAAAAATCTCGGCCGCTTTGCCGAAGCGCTGCAAAGCTATGATCTGGCGCTGCAGACCCATACCCCGTCCGCCGATATCTACAGCAATCGCGGTACGGTGCTGAAAAATCTTGGTCGTCTGGCCGATGCACTCAATAGCTATGATCAGGCCATTGCCCTTGATCCCTCCAATGCGCAGACCTGGCACAATCGCGGCAACGCGCTGCGGCTGACGGGCCAGATGGAGGCGGCGCTGGAAAATTATGAGCAGGCGCTGAAACGGAACGATGGTTTCGCCATTGCCTGGTGCAGTCGTGGCAATATTTTGCGCGATCTGAAACGCCCCGCCGACGCGCTGTCCAGTTTCGATAAGGCGGTCGCTCTCGACGAAAATTATGCCGCCGCCTGGTGCAACCGCGCCAACGCCTTGCGGGATTTAAAGCGCCCGGTCGATGCGCTGCACAGCTGTGATCGGGCGCTGGCGCTGCACCCCGATTATGCCGAAGCCCATGTCAATCGCGGCAATGCCTTCAAGGATATGCGCCGCTATGATAAGGCGCTGGCCTGTTACGATGCCGCGCTGGCGGTTAGCCCCACCTTGTTCGAGGCGCTCAACAATCGCGCCAATGTGCTGCGCCGTCTGATGCGGCTGGACGAGGCGCTGGCGGTGATCGATGCGGCGATTGCTGCGCATCCCGACTTCTCCAAGGTCTACAGTAACCGTGGCAATGTTTTGGTTGATCTGACGCGCCTTGGCGAGGCCGAGGCCAGCTTCCGCAAGGCCATCGCGCTGGATCCAAATGTGGCGGCGTTTCACTGGAATCTGTCGCTGCTGGAGCTGCTGCAGGGCCGTTTTGCCGAAGGCTGGCAAAATTACGAATGGCGCTGGAAACGCGATGGCGCCAAGAAGCGGGATTTCGGCAAACCGGTCTGGCTGGGCAAGGAACCGCTGGCTGGCAAGCGGCTGCTGATCCATGCCGAGCAGGGCTATGGCGATACCATCCAGTTTGCCCGCTATGTGCCGATGGCGGTTCAGGCCGGGGCCGTGGTGGTGTTCGAGGTCCAGAAAAGCCTGCGCCCCCTGATGGCCAGTATCTCGGGCTGCACGGTGATCAGCCGTGGCGATCCCATGCCCGACTATGATCTGCATGTTCCGGTGATGAGCCTGCCACTGGCTTTTGGCACCACCTTGGAAACTGTTCCGGCCAAGCTGCCCTATCTTGCGGCGGATGATACCCGTCGTGCGGCCTGGGGGGCGCGGCTGGGGCCGAAAACCGCCCCGCGCATTGGTCTGGCC
>JBAVPS010000192.1:0-3793 GCA_049693315.1 Rhizomicrobium sp.
AAGGTGCGCGTTTTGGCGTACCAGGGATATTCGCGGGTCCCCATCTGGGGCCAGCCATTGCTGGCCAGCAGGAACCAGGTTTCGGTGCCAACCGCTGCCGCTGTGGCCGCCACCGAGGTTGGGGCCGAGATCACCAGATCAAGCGCCGCAGACAGTGCCGCATTGTCGTCGATCTCTTTGGTCAGGTTGTGGAGTTCGCCATTGAGTTTGGGGCGCATGATCTGAATGCCGTGCAGGGCTTCGGCGGCCACCAGCTCTTCTTCACAGTTGCCATATTGCAGATTGACAAAGCGCAGACCGGGAACCGAGAAAATCGGGCCCCAGTCCTCCAGACTGCTGTAATATTTCGTGCGCTTCTGGGTCAGCATCATCGAGCGCCAGCAGATACCGACCAGCGGGCCGTCATAGCCGTCCGCACGTAGCGCGCGGGTAAAGTCTTTGGTCTTTTCGGCATCGGGCGTGAGAAAGGGCTGGTGGGGGAAATCTGCGACGGTTTTACGGAAATAGCTGATTGCCGAGCCCATTGGCGCGTAATAATCCGGGGTGGGTTGGTTTTCGATGAAAGAAAAGAATCTCAACTGCTGATTACCGTCCTTGTCGAGCAGGGTGCGGTCATCATAGTGGCTGGTCAGCGCTTGCGGGTAGGTCCGGGCGAATAGTGGCACCAGGCGCGGTTCGACCGCGATATAGAGCTTTCCGTCTGGCCCAACCGCTTTGCTCAGATCGGGCAGGATGTTGGCGAACATGATTTCGTCGCCCAGGCCCTGTTCGCCCACCACCAGAATTTTTTTTCCGGCCAGTGGCTCGCCGCGCCACAACGGCACCTTCAGCATATATTCGGTATAGCCGCGGAAGCGCCGGTTGTTGCGGATTTCGTATTCCTTAAAGCCTTCCTCGACCTGGCCGTTCTGGATCAGGCAGATGCTGCGGGAATATTTGCTTTCGAAGCGTTCGCTGGTGTCGACAACATTTTTGAGCGCGTCCTCGTACAGCGCGATCGCTTCCGGGATCATGTCCAGATGCATATAGGCGTAGCCGAGATTGTGGTAAAACCGTGTGCTGCTGGGAACCAGCCGGATCGCCTCTTTATAGAAGACGGTACTCTCCTCGACCCGGCCCTCCTCTGCCAGAATGGTCGCCAGACAGTTCCACAGCACGGCTTCCTCGGGCAGGCGGTTGATGGCGACCTTTAACAGCTCGATGGCGTCATCGGCCCGGTTGCGGGCACTGAAGACGCCTGCAAGATTGTTATAGCCCATCGGAGAGTCTGGCCTCAGCTCGATATAGCGGCGGAACAGTTTCTCGGCGATGTCCTTCATGTCCAGCCGGTTGGCGAGCTGGCCCAGATTGATGGTGATTTCGGGATCATCGGGGGCCAGTTTCAGCGCTTCTTCATAGCTGACCAGCGATTTATAGAGATACCCCATCTTTTCCAGCACGATGCCCAGGATCAGATACGCGCTGGAATTTTCCGGGCAAACCTGGGTCGCTTCCAGCGCCAGCTGGCCGGCGCGGGCAATCCGGTCCATCTTCCAGGATTTGACGGCGCGTTTTAACAGGCCGTTGGACTTGCGGATGGCCAGCGCCTCGTCAACATTATCGGCCAGCGCATTGAGCTTGGTCAGCGCCTCGGTCTTGGCGTCCATGCCGGAAAGCTTTTCAAACCCGAGAATTTCCAGTGGACCTGCCATAATCTTACGTCCCGCCCGCCTGTTTTTCCTGACTGCGGCAGTTAAGTCGCTTTATTGTTAATGACGGGTGAATGTTTGCAGGTCAAAAGGATTTTGTTAAAGCTTTGCCTGATAATGATGCGGCCGTTGCACCCGGATAATCCTAAGTGCGGGCTGTAACTTCTCGTAAGGGGGGCAAAATGCCTTTAAAATTGTCTTTGAAGCCGGGGGAGAAGTTCGTGCTTAACGGCGCTGTTCTGACCAACGGCGACAAACGCGCCAGTCTGGTTATCCAGAATAAGGCGTGTATCCTGAGAGAAAAGGACATCATGCAGCCGAAGGATGCCGATACCCCGGCCCGACGGATTTATTTGCCAATCATGATGATGTATCTTGATAGCGAAAATGGCGAACAGTACTACAACGAGTTCGCCCTGCGTATGACCGAGTTTATGGGTGCCGTGAAAAACCAGGCTGTTCTCTCCTCCTGTGTCGAGATCAGCCGCGACGCGATGAGTGGGTTTTACTATAAAGCCCTTATGCAGTGTAAAAAATTGTTCGAGTTCGAGCGGAAACGGTTGAACTATGTCTCTGAAGGCATACCAAGACGCACAGAAGATATTTGAGGACCCAAGACAGATCGAATACCGACTGTTTGGCGAGATAACGCGCACCCTGATGGATGTGCGGGATACCAGCGCCAAGGGGACCAAATTGATCGAAGCACTCGACTGGAACCGTCGGGTGTGGAAAGCTATGGAAGATGATTGTCTCAACGATCAGAACCAGCTTCCCAAGGAAATTCGCGCCCAGATCATTTCTTTGTCGATGTGGGTAACCCGCTATACCCGCACGGTCGTACGGCAGAAAAAGCCTATTGACCCGCTGATCGAGGTCAATCGCCACATCATGCAAGGGCTGATGGGTGGTGGGGCTGGCGGCGCAGGCGGCGTGTAGGTGCCGGCTGTCGGGCGTTTTTAGCCCGCGGGTGACGTAAAGCGGTGCCAAACCCAGGTACAAAATTGCAGCTGAAGCGGGCCGAAAGTCGTTTTTCGCCCGCCTTTTTTTTGCCGGGCGGCAAAAGATTCCGCGCATGGGCTGGTTTGTCAAATAATAAAACTTAGTAATATCAAGTGGTTATGAGTTCTCCGGGGTGCCGAAAACTTGGCACACAGGTTGCGGACAGTGTTTCTCGAGCAAAAAGTTTGCTTGCGAATTTGCATCGCATACCAGAATGGAGACCCTACCGATGCTGAGCATCAACACCAACACCGGCTCAATGACGGCGCTGAGATACCTGAATAAGACGAATTCGGGTTTGAATGGAACAGAAACCAAGGTTAGCACTGGTCTTAAGGTCGCGTCCGCACGTGACGACGGTTCGACCTATGCCATCGCGCAGAATATGCGTGGCGATATTGGTGGCGGCTCAGCCATCGAGGACAGCCTTAACCGCGGACTTTCTGCCATTGACGTGGCGACCTCTGCCGGCGAATCGATTTCTGATCTGCTGATCGAAATGAAGGCGAAGGCTCTGGCGGCCTCTGACTCTTCGCTCGATACCGCCAGCCGCGAAGCCTATAATCAGGACTTCATGGCCCTGCGCGACCAGATCGCTACGGTGGTTTCGAATGCCACGTTCAATGGTCTGAACCTGCTCAATGGTTCCACGACCAAGGTGACGGCTCTGGCATCGTCGAGCGGTTCGCGCCGTATCACTGTGTTGGCGCAAAACTACACATTTGGCGGTTCGATCCTGGCGGGTATGTCGGCCGCTTCGACCATCAGCACGATGACCAATGCCGCCAATATGGTGTCGATCATCACCACGGCACTGGTCAATGTCGACTCGTCACTGTCGAAGCTGTCGGCGGGTGCCAAGAAGTATTCGATCCAGCTCACCTTCACTTCGAAGCTGATTGACTCGCTTCAGACCGGTGTCGGTAACCTGGTTGATGCCGATATGGCGACGGAAAGTGCTAACCTCACCGCCTTGCAGACCAAACAGCAGCTCGGTGTCCAGGCGCTTTCGATCGCCAACACCTCGCCGCAGATCATTCTGTCGCTGTTCCAGTAAGTCTGCAGCGTTTTATCTGGATAGGGTCTGGTGCGGTGCCTGTGGC
>JBAVPS010000193.1:0-4296 GCA_049693315.1 Rhizomicrobium sp.
CTTCCGGCGGCCTGGGCAGGCCGACATGGTCCAGAATGCGCCCGAGCAATGTGACCGGATCGGCGGCCAGATCATCATAATGTGTCACAAGCACGGTATCGCTGTGGGTCGCGGCATAATCGAGCCAGGACGCGTAATAGCTGACATACCAGGGGGCAAACATATCGAACATGAAGTCGGCTTTTTCCCCGGCCGAAAAATCGGCGAAGGCATCGGGCACCATGCAATTGACCGTTTCAATCCGCATGGCGGGATCGGCCAGAAACATGTCCCACATCGATGCCAGCATATCGGTGATTGAACGGACCATCACCACGGGTTTAAGCGAGAGCACTTCGATAAAACGGCAGTTGGCGGGATGGGCCTGCATATGGACATGAACCACCATCGGTTCTTCACAGACGCCGCCGTAATAGTAATGGATGAAAATCGGCAGATAGAGCTGCGCCTCCCGCCCGCCCTGAGCATGCACCGCACGCACCAGCTGACCACCGGTGGCGGCAATCACCGCCGTGCGCAGGAACGTCCCCGCCGCCTTGGGGGCAAAGGGTAACAGCACCACGGTGCGCCGTTTGGCGATGTCAGCCAGATAGGCGGCATACTCGCCCTGGAAGGTGCCATCGTCGTCCGGCTGGGAAAAAGCTGCGCGTAAAGCCAGCTCATCGATTTCGACTGCCATCGATTCACCTCCTGATAGATTATTTCACGATAGCCAAAAAAACGCCTTTTGCCAGTTTTTTTTGGCTAACCCGTCAGGAATTACAGGGGCAAGCCGCCCCTCGCCACTGGCGGGGCGGATTTCCTCCGCCTGCGGTCAAATCCGCATCAGACCGGGACGCATATCATCGATGGCGTTACACAGCAGGGCGACACGGCGGTACTGCCCGGCGATCATGCGGCGCAGACCATCATATTCGGTGGCACCATGGGGCATAAAACCGTTATTTTTCAGGCTTTCCGTACCATCCGGCCGCGGCTGCCGGAACGCCCCGGCTAATGCCACCATCTGACCGGCCAGGACCGAGGCGTCCCGAACCAGATCATCTTCCGCGCCCAGAACACCGGCACCGCGGTGCGCCCCCAGCGCCGACAGACAGGATAACAGCTGATGGGTCAGCCCGAGGGCGCGCAGGGCATCATCGGCCTTATCCGGGCTATGGTGCGGCTCGCGCAGCATGTCGTGAATCACCCCGTCGAGCGCGGCATGGGCGTTATGGGCATCGCGCCGGGCAATGCGGTACACCAGATCGTCGGCCCGGCCATGGCGGTACTGGTCCGTAATGGCGTCAAGGTAACGGGCATCGGCATCAAACGTATCTGCAATGCGGTCTTTAAACCGCCGCAGACGCCAGTCCGGCAGCACCAGACGGAGCGCCAGAAAGGCAATTCCCACCCCGATCAGGGTGTCGAACAGCCGGGGCCAGATCACGGCATAGCCGCTTAAGACCTGCTCGAAACACAGCACCACGAACAGGGTAATCATTGCGGTGGCGGCGATATATTCGCGCCGCCGGAAGGCAAAGAACCCTGCCCCGGCCAGCACAATCAGCGGCAACTGCAACGCCCGCCCCGGCAACAGCTGCAACGCCATCCAGCCGATTAAAATGCCTGCCACCGTGCCGAGAATTCGTTCGAGCAGGCGGCGGCGGGTGGCCCCATAGCTCGGCTGACAGACAAAAAGCGTGGTGAGCAAAATCCAGAAACCATGGGGCAAATGCATCAGGCGCAAAAAGGCGTACCCCGCCAGAAGGCCGAGTGACAGACGCACGGCATGGCGGAAATAGGCCGATTGCGGGGTCAGGTTCGACCACACCCGGATGACACCCTGGCGCAGGGTGGTGGCATCGGGGTTTTGCAGAACGCTGTCACCGATATCCGTTGCATACGGATGATCGAGCACCTCCTGCAGCGCTGACATATTGCGCACAAAGGCCCGCGCCGCATTGATCAGGTGGGAGGAGCGCGATGACTGGCCATAACTGGCCTGCATGGCTTCACGCAAATCGGCCAGCGCCCCACGCGATACCCCCATATCGGGCAGCGCTTCACGACGGCGCAGCGCCTCGGCCAGCGCCCGAAGGGCTGTGCCCTGCAGTTGCAAAAGATGGGCGGCACGAAATAACAGATCGCTGTGATAAAACGCGGCAGCCAGCGCTTCGTGCGGATAGTGCGACGAATGAATGCGTTCGTGAATATCCTGCGCCACGAAGTAAAAACGCAGTTTTTCCTCGGTATCGCCGCGGCGGCGCGTGCGGCCCACCCGGTCGAGCAGGGTTCGGCGGGCCTCGTTCATGGCCGCCACCACAACGGTGTTGGCATTGGCCAGACGCAACCGGGCGGCCTCGAAATCGGTATCGCGATAGGGGGAAAACAGCGCGGCAACACAGTCAAACTGATGGGCCAGATGGTCGAACAGCGCGGCAAGCGCAAAGCGCACGGCGTTTTGCGGCGCAATCAGGCTCCAGACATAGGATAGCAGCCCGTACCACGCCGCCCCGCAGGTAAGATACAGCGGCAGCGAAACGAAATCATGGCGGGCCGAAAACTGCTCGGTCCCGATCATGGTGTAGACCGCCAGAATCAGTGTGGCGGTGGCCACCGCGCCCCAGCGCACGCTGGCAGCCCCCAGCATGACCAGCAAAAAGGTCGAACTGACCAGCCCGAGGGCAAACAGCGGCGGGTAATCGGCCAGCACCTCGACAATGACCGAGGTGCCGGCAAAACACACCAGCGTCACCGCCAGACTGACCAGACGGCGCATGCCGCTGTCGTCGGTTTCCGCCAGCGCGCAGGCGATAACGCCCAGCATCAGTGATACAATCGCCGTAATATGACCGGTGGCGAAACAAAATGCCGCCACGCCCAGCATACTGACGGTTACCCGCGCGATATCGGCAAAACGATCCGACGCAAACAGGCGTGAAAGTGTGGCGGCATAAGGCATGGCACCCCCTATCGGAACGAGCGTAATCTCTGCCACCCGCCTTAACCATTGTGTCAGGCTGCCGCAAGCGGAAGAAAACCATGATAAGAATGCAGAAATTCGCGCTGGAAGGCCAGACCGGACTGTATGCTCAGGCCCCACCCGATGGCACAGTCAGATCGCGACATTCCATAAAGCGGGCATCGGCACCATAGCTCATCAGCTTGTCCCGAAACGCCCCCGGCGGACAGACGCTAAAACCGTGGCGCTGCCAGAACGGCACCGATCCGTTCACCGCCACCAGATTGAGCCGTGTATAGCCCTCAGCCGCCGCGTGGCGCTTGATGAGGGTGACAATGCCTGCACCATGACCGCCACGGCGCACCCCCGCCAGCAGGGCAATATCGTGGATGTAATACTGCGTCCCGGATTGGGGCAGCGTGCCGAGCTTGCGGTTCAGTGCCGGCAAATGGCCCCCATCCCAGGGGTGGCTGACGGCATAGCCCACCGCCCCACCCGCCACGCGGCAGAAAAAACAGCCCCGCGGGTAGAGACGGAACTTTTCGGTCAGCACCGCCAGATCTTCGGGAAAGCCCGGATGGATCACTTTCGACAGATCATAGGCGGCGGCGATATCCTCCGCCCGCATCGGGGACCAAACCATTGCAACATTTTCCGTCAACTCGGCTGCACCAGCATAGCACAGGCCGAAGGGCTTATGGCACAACAACCCGCCGCAATCACGGCTGTGCGCCGCCGCCGTGCATCTGTTTGAGAAAATCCACGATACCAGCTGACACGATCTCAGCCGAACCACGGGCATAGAACGAGCTGCGGGCCTCGTAAGTGAAGCGATCATAGCTGTCGGCAGCGGGCATGTATTTGGCGGCCCCATCGGCCATTGTCAGCACAACGGTATGGGCAAAGGGCGAGCTGGCCCGGATTTGCGCCCCGACGCTGGCGGCCAGTTCGGCCTGCAAACCAACCAACACCGTATCGCCGATCCGCATCATCACAACCGGAACCCTGACCTTATCACCGGACCGATAGCTGTAAGACGCCACCGGCCCCCTGGGGGCGTTCTCAGGCGCAAAGGATTGCGAGGTGACCTCGACCGTCTTACGCCAGACCGTAATGGCCGGGGTTTGTGTGGCATGGATATTTTGGGCGACCCGAACCACCTCGCCGCCCGCCCGTTCCCCGAACAGGTCGGTCAGCAGAAAGCCTGCCTCGTGGGTATCCACCCGCGTCACGCTGCCATCCGGATTGGTGACGTGACGGTCGGCCTGCAGATAGGGCGACTGATCGCCCGCCGCACCGATCAGAAACGACGCTACCGTGCCGGGATACCGGGCCCCGACATAGCGTGCCAT
>JBAVPS010000194.1:0-1960 GCA_049693315.1 Rhizomicrobium sp.
CGTTATGTTTGACCAGATCCATCGCCCAGACCGAACCGATGGTCTTGGTCAGGGCCGGGCCGATCGGTGCCCAGTTGACCAGATCGCGCGAGTGCCAGATGACGGCCCCGGGGTAAGACAGAAACGACGAAAACGTCATGTAATAGTCGCTGCCGTCTTTCAGGATGGTGGGATCGGGATGGTCGCCCGGAATGATCGGGTTGATATAGGTGCCATTGCCCAGATCGGCTTTGCGCTGGCCTTCAATGCCATGGCCATAGTGCAGCGCCGGGGCGCAAGCGGGGGTGATCTTTGCCGTGGGTCTGGGGGCTGCCAGTGCCGATGGCAGTTGGCTGGCGCCCGCGCCAAGAAGGGCGGCCTTGATCAGGCCCCGCCGGGATGTTGCACGCATGTGGTCTGCCTTAAAGTTGATCTTTTTGTAATAAGCGTTTTGGTGGAGTGTTCGGTCGGTGGCTATACTGTGCCGGTTTAATTTCGGCAGCAACCCTTGATATGTCTACGGTGTTCAAAACTTCGGGCATGAAAATCCATCCGTACACGGTTCGTGGCGCGCTGCGGCGTAAAAGTCACGCTTTCGAAAAACTGTGCGACCGAACGTCATCGTAACAGGACGGTCATAAAAGCTTTTTACAGCGACGCTACCAAGCGGCCTGTTCCCGCGCCTGGGTTCGGTTGAGAGGGGTAGCTTATGCGTTTAAGATCCGTTCTTTTGGTCAGTGTTGTAACCTGTTCGGCTGTTGCAGCGCCGCTGTGGGCCGCCGCCAGCGATGATACGGATGCGGTGGAAACTGTGCATGTGGTGGCCAACCGTTTTGCCGCCGACAATGCACAGTTCAACGCCGCCAACACCATCAGCGTGATTTCTGCCGAGGATCTGTCGCACACCGCGGTCCATAACGCCGCCGAGGCGTTGCAGCTGCTGCCCGGCATCAATGTGACCAATACCGGCAATTCCTTCTTTGGCGGTATTGATGGGGCATCGCGTGGCGAAGGCATGTTCGCACAGGTCCGTGGTATGAATTCGGAATTCACGCTGAACCTGATCAACGGTGTCGATGTCGCGCAGGGCATGCCCTACAGCCGCGAGGTGCAGTTATCGCTGCTGCCGCCATCGGGTTTGCAGACCATCGTGGTCAATAAAACCGGTGGTGCGGGCGACGAGCTGGATTTTATCGGTGGCAGCATTGATTACCGCACGCCGACCGCATTTGATTTCGACAAGGATACCACGTTCAGCGTTACGCTGGGCGGGCGCGGCGAAACCCGTGCGATGGATTATGGTGCCGATGGTCTGGGCTATTCGGTATCTGCCGATGGTTCGGTGAAATTCGGCAGCCATCACCAGTTCGGCTTTTATGCCAGCGCCTATTATGATTTGCGCCGCTTTGCCAACAGTGAACTGGGCGTGGCGACCGAGGCCCACAGCGACACCGCCTGGGCCTTTGCGGTGGCCGATGCCAGTGGCGGTAATCCGTCGGGTTATAACCCGGCCAAGAATCTGGAAACGACCGGCTACACCGTCGGTATCTCGTCGGGTTCGACCTCGCGCTATGGCGGCAATGCCTCGCTCGACTGGAATGTCTCGGACACGACGCATGTCTATGGCAAAGTGACCTATGCCTTTGCCCACACCCGGCAGGATTCGACCTTAAGCCAGATCATCGGCATGAATGTCAGCCCCGGCAGTAGTGGCAGTGAAATCGGCACCACCGGGCTGTACCAGCCGGTGATCGGCGATGTCTCAACCCGGCTGTGGTACGAAACCAATCCGGAAAATGCTAACCTTGGTACCGCGCAGATCGGCGGCGAGACCAAGTTCGATAAGCTTACCGTCAGCGGGAAGGTGTTTTACAGCTGGGGCAATAACGACCGGCCCAATCATATCGAAATTTCTGATCGTCCGCTGAATGATGATGGCGGCGACAATGGCTTTTCCTATGGCGGTACCACGCTGGCCACG
>JBAVPS010000195.1:0-4401 GCA_049693315.1 Rhizomicrobium sp.
TTTCTATTACCCCGTCATAGTTCAATGTTAGTTTTTTTATGTTCTCAGCCCCAATATGGACTTTGCCGTTCTTATCCGTTGTAACGGCAACAACCTTGCCATCAGCCAATGCCCTGCGCACAACAAATCCTTTATGCAGGGCGAAACTATTGCCAACCGGATTTTCGATCTGGACCGCGGCGGAAATCTTCTGCGCGACGACATCAACCTTAACGCGCATATCCATATGCATACCAGCCGGTTCCGCCCCCAGAACCGGAACCGAAAACGCGCCTGCCAGCAGCAAAAGCTCTGCAAGCCGCAGATTATGAAACATAACTAATTCCTTTATGATTTCATGCGGTTATGTATAAACGCGTAGACATGACACTCCCCATGTGCGCGCTCATCCTGCCGGATGGCTTGCCGAAGCAACTGCGAAGACCTAGTTTTCGCAAGCGATCGGATTCTTGCACTGTTGTCAGACAAACTCCCGGTGTGTGTTTCGCACTATAACGCATAGCGAGAACCGTCAACGTAATTACGTTTAAACATATCCCGCTGAGGCCACCTGCCGCATGAATGGTTTCCTGCCCACGCCAGCATTTTCCCCATCCGCACTTACGCCACATACTGGCGCGGAAGCGCCGTACCTTGCCAGCCTTAACCCGGCCCAGCGCGAGGCCGTGGAAACCCTGGATGGTGCCGTGTTGATGCTGGCCGGTGCCGGTACCGGCAAGACCAAGGCGCTGACCACAAGGCTGGCCCATCTTTTGGCCACCCATCGCGCCCAGCCCTGGCAGATTCTGGCGGTGACCTTCACCAACAAGGCCGCCCGAGAAATGAAACAGCGCATCGGCGCGCTGGTCGGTGATGTGGTCGAGGGGATGCAGTGGCTAGGCACCTTTCACGCCATCGGCGCACGCATCTTGCGCCGCCATGCGGAACTGGCGGGCCTCAAATCCAATTTCACCATTCTGGATACCGACGATCAGATCCGCCTGCTGAAACAGCTTCTGGAAGCCGAGCATATCGACGAAAAGCGCTGGCCCGCCCGCACGCTGGCGATGATCATTGATGGCTGGAAAAACAAGGGGCTCAACCCCGCCGACATTCCCGCCAGCGATGCTAATGATTATGCCGGTGGCAAGGCGCAAAAGCTCTATGCCGACTATCAGGAACGCTTAAAGACCCTGAATGCTACGGATTTCGGCGATCTGCTGCTGCAACCGCTGACCATCTTACGCCAGCACCCCGATGTGCTGGCCGATTACCGCGCACGTTTCCGCTACATTCTGGTGGACGAGTATCAGGACACCAATACGGTGCAGTATCTCTGGCTCAAACTGCTGGCCGGATCGAGCGGTAATGTCTGCGTCGTCGGTGATGACGATCAGTCGATCTATGGCTGGCGCGGGGCCGAGGTGGAAAATATCCTGCGTTTTGAAAAGGATTTTCCCGGCGCAAAAATCATCCGGCTGGAACGCAATTACCGCTCTACCGCCGCCATTTTGGGCGCGGCATCGGGCCTGATCGCCACCAATAAGGGCCGCTTGGGTAAAACCCTGTGGACCGAAGATGGCGAAGGCGAAAAGGTCCGTGTACAGGGCATTTATGATGGCGAGGAAGAGGCCCGCAACATCGCCGCCGATGCTGAAGACCTGCATCGTCAGGGCGAACCCTATGCCGGGATGGCCATTCTTGTCCGTGCCAGTTTTCAGATGCGCGAATTTGAAGACCGTTTTATCGCGCTCGGCCTGCCCTATCGTGTCATTGGTGGCCCGCGCTTTTATGAACGCGCCGAAATCCGCGATGCGCTGGCCTATATGCGGATTGTGGCCCAGGGCGATGATGATCTGGCCTTTGAACGCATCGTCAACAAGCCCAAACGCGGCATCGGCGATGCCAGTGTGCAGACCCTGCAGGCCTATGCCCGCGCCCGTGCGTTACCGCTGCTGGCGGCGGCGCGCGAGATCGTCGGCACCGACGAGATTCCGCCCAAGGCCCGCCGCTCGCTGGCCGAACTGGCTGGAAATTTCGAGCGCTGGACCGAAGCATCCCACACCCTGCCGCACACCGATCTGGCCGAGCTGATCCTGGATGAATCGGGCTATACCGCCATGCTGAAGGCCGACAAATCGGTCGAAGCCCCCGGCAAGCTCGACAACCTCAAGGAACTGGTGCGCTCGATGGAAAGCTTCGAGACGCTGGCGGCGTTTCTGGAGCATGTCTCGCTGGTGATGGAAATCGTCCAAAGCGATGATGAGGACCGCCTCAGCCTGATGACCCTGCATGCGGCCAAGGGGCTGGAATTCGACACCGTTTTTCTGCCCGGCTGGGAAGAAGGATTATTTCCCTCGCAGCGCACCATGGATGAACATGGTCTGGCCGGTCTTGAAGAAGAACGACGGCTTGCTTATGTCGGCATTACACGGGCCAAAAAGCGCGCCCGCATTTTCTTTGCCGCCAACCGCCGCGTGCATGGCAGCTGGCAAAACGCCATGCCGTCGCGCTTTTTATCCGAACTGCCGCCCGCGCATGTCGAGGCGGTAACCAGTCAGGGCGTGTACGGCGCGGATATGATGTTCCGTGATAACAGCGAAGGGGGCTTTGCCGCCACCTATAGCGGCAGCACAGCCAGCGGCGGCAGCTATAACAGCCCGGGCTGGAAGCGCGCGCAAAACAACATGGCACAAGCCAACATGGCACGGGGTCACAGCAGCTATGCCCGCCCGGCGTTGCTGGATGCCAAAGCGGTGCACAGCACGCAGTCCGATTTGGGGTCGCAGTTTAAGTCCGGCGAACGCGTCTTTCATCAGAAGTTCGGCTATGGCCGCATTCGCAGCGTCGACGGCAACAAGCTGACCGTCGCCTTTGATAAAGCCGGTGAGAAGAAGGTCATCGATCAGTTCGTCACCCGCGCTTAAAGAAAACACGCATAAAAACGTCTGAACGCACACGTCCCCCGCGCCTTGCACCGCGGGGAAATAGCAGAGAGAAAAAATGACAAAAAACGCTTTATATGCCTTCGTCGACAGGCTGTGGGATACCGACATTATTCCCACATTGAGCGACTATATCCGCATCCCCAATGTCTCGCAGATGTTCGATGCCGAATGGCAAAAGAACGGCTATACTGAAAAGGCCGTGGCGCTGCTGGCGTCCTGGGCGCGCCAGAAGACGGCGGCACTTACCGGTGCAACGGTGGATGTGATCCGGGCCGAGGGCCGCGCCCCGGTGATTTTCATCGACATTCCCGGCACCGGTGCGGGCAATGTGTTCATGTATGGCCACCTCGATAAACAGCCCGGCGTGACCGGCTGGGATGCAAACAAGGGCCCGTGGACCCCGGTGATCGAGAATGGCAAGCTCTATGGCCGTGGCGGCGCCGATGATGGTTACGCCCTGTTTGCTGAACTTTCCGCCCTGCTGGCGCTGGAAGAAGAAAAGGCCCCGCGGCCGCGTGCCACCATTCTGATCGAAGCCGGCGAAGAATCGGGCTCGCCCGACCTGACCCACTATATGGAGCAGCTGGCCGATCGCATCGGCAAGCCCGATCTGATTGTCGTGCTCGATTCCGGTTGCGGCAATTACGATCAGCTCTGGCTGACCTCGTCCTTGCGCGGCATTGCCGCCGGTACACTGAAGGTCGAAGTGCTGACCGCCGGGCTGCATTCGGGCGATGTCAGCGGCATTGTGCCGTCATCGTTCCGCATTTTCCGCCAGCTGTTGTCGCGCATCGAAGACGAGAATACCGGCGCGATCAAACTGCCGGAATTCTCGGTTGAAATCCCGGCGGATCGTCTGGAACAGGCCCGCCAGTGTGCCGACATTCAGGGCGATGCCGTGTTCGGCCGCATGCCCTTTGCCGGTGACACCAAGCCGATGGGTGAGACCACCGAAGAACTGGTGCTGAACCGCACCTGGCGCCCGCAGCTCGCCGTGGTGGCGATCGACGGCTATCCCAAGCCCGACGTCGCGGGCAATGTGCTGCTGCCCTTTACCGAGGCCAAGCTGTCGATCCGCCTGCCCCCGAGCTGTGACGCCCCCAAGGCGCTGGCTGCCCTGAAAAAAGCGCTGGAAGAAAACCCGCCCTATGACGCCAAGGTGACCTTCACACCGGAAGCGGGCCAGTCCGGCTGGAACGCCCCCGAGATGGCGACGGATACGGCTGATGCGCTCAAAGAAGCCGCGGAAAGCTATTTCGGCAAGCCGATCGCCTATATGGGCGAAGGCGGCTCGATTCCCTTCCTGGCATATTTAAGCAGCCGGTTCCCCGGTGCCCAGTTCATCGTCACCGGCGTACTCGGCCCCAACGCCAACGCCCATGGCCCGAACGAATTTCTGCATATCGATGCGGCCAAGAAAATCACCGCTTCGATCGCCAACACGCTGACGGCACTGGCCCGTAAGTAAGCAACG
>JBAVPS010000196.1:0-2180 GCA_049693315.1 Rhizomicrobium sp.
GTTGATCAGGTGTGTGGTCGGGTGCGCTGGCGTGAAAGCATTGCCGGACTGGCCGCAGCCGGTATTGATGCCACGCTTGAATGCGGTGGGAACAAAGTGCTGACCGGTATGGTCAAGCGGATCGATAAGACGCTTGCGACCACCACGCTCGACACCCCCGACGACATCGAAACCTTTGCGAGGACACTGTGATGTTCGATCTTTCTGGTAAAATTGCCCTCATCACCGGCGCTGGTGGCGGTATTGGCGGTGCGACCGCCCGTGCTCTGCATGGTCAGGGTGCTACGGTTGTGCTGGTCGATATGCGCCCCGAAGGGGTTGAGAAGCTCAAAGCCGAGCTGGGCGAGCGTGCCCACGCTCTGGTGTGCAATGTCACCGACGCGGCGGCGGTTGCCGATTTGCCCAAGGTTGTCGAGGAACTGGTTGGTTCGGTCGATATTCTGGTCAATAATGCCGGCATCACCCGCGACAATCTGATGATGCGCATGAAGGACGAGGAATGGGATGCGGTTATTGCCGTCAACCTCACAGCCGTCTTCCGTCTGTCGCGCGCCTTCCTGCGCGGCATGATCAAGAAGCGCGGTGGACGTATCATTTCGATCTCCTCGATCGTTGGCGCAACCGGAAATCCCGGGCAGTGCAACTACACGGCGACTAAGGCTGGTATCACGGCGATGTCCAAGTCGCTGGCCCAGGAAGTCGCCAGCCGTGGCATCACGGTTAACTGTGTTGCCCCCGGTTTTGTTAAGACGCCGATGACCGATGTCCTGTCGGATGACGTCAAGGCGGCGCTTTTGAGCAAAATTCCGCTTGGTCGCCTCAGCTCGGCTGATGACATTGCCAACGCAGTGGTATATCTGGCCAGCGAAGAGGCCGGTTACGTCACCGGTCAGACCATCCACGTCAATGGCGGGATGGCGATGATTTCGTAAACTTGGGGTGCCCTTCGGGGCCCTTGAGGGGGCTGTCTTGGTAAACAAGATGGCCTTTTGGGGTTGCTGCGCTTGCACTCCCCCATAAGAGTTGTTAATCGAAATGCCGTTGCCGCGGGCTGGGTTGTTCCGAATGCGGCCGTAAAATGCAGAAGAGAGGCCTAAACAGCAATGAGCGATACTGCCGAACGCGTTAAGAAGATCGTTGTCGAGCATCTGAACGTTGATGCCGAAAAGGTCGTTGAAGCCGCGTCCTTCATCGACGATCTGGGCGCCGACAGCCTGGATACGGTCGAGCTGGTCATGGCATTCGAAGAGGAATTCGGTATTGAAATTCCCGACGATGCCGCTGAATCCATCGTCACCTTTGGCGATGCGGTTAAGTACATCGAAAAAGCAAACGCCTAATAAAGTTGGGCGCTATGCGTAGAGTCGTCGTCACGGGGCTTGGTCTCGTCACCCCGTTAGGGTGTGGTGTTGATATTAGCTGGTCGCGCCTTTTGGCCGGCCAATCTGGTGCAAAAGCGATCACGAAATTCTCGACAGAGGGTTTCGCGACAAAGATCGCGTGTGAAGTACCGCGGGGGACCGGCGAGGACGGCACCTTTAATCCTGATGCGTGGTTCGATCCCAAGGAACAACGCCGGGTCGACGACTTCATCGTTTACGCGGTCGCCGCGGCCAAACAGGCCGTGGCTGACAGCGGGTGGGTGCCTCAGACCGAAGAGGAACGTTGCCGTACCGGCGTCATGATTGGCGCAGGGATCGGTGGTCTCGACGGTATTGCGCAGGCTTCTTTGGTTCTGAACGAAAAGGGACCAAGGCGCATTTCGCCCTTCTTCATTCCCGGACGCCTGATCAATCTGGCATCCGGTTATGTTTCGATCGACCATGGTTTTAAAGGCCCCAACCATTCTGTGGTGACGGCCTGCGCCAGCGGTTCGCACGCCATTGGCGATGCGGCCCGTCTGATTGCGTATGACGATGCCGATCTGATGTTGGCCGGTGGTGCCGAAGGGGCAGTCTGCCCGCTTGGTATCGCCGGGTTCAATGCCTGCCGCGCCTTGTCGACCGGGTTCAACGATACGCCTGAAAAGGCCTCGCGCCCCTATGACAAGGACCATGATGGTTTCGTCATGGGTGAAGGTTCCGGTGTGGTCATGCTTGAGGAATACGAGCATGCCAAGGCCCGTGGTGCCAAAATCTATGGTGAGTTGATTGGGTATGGCCTGTCCGGCGATGCCTATC
>JBAVPS010000197.1:0-6668 GCA_049693315.1 Rhizomicrobium sp.
GCCGGGCCGCCGCCGCGATGCGCGGGGCCACCCGCATACCCAGCAGATCCAGTTTCAGTTCAGAGAATTTCGGCCGCTGGATTTTGCCGACCATCAGCATTTCGGCGCAGGTCGCATTTTGCAGGGCCTTGATGGTTTTACCCGCCTCGCCTAAGCCCGCCCAGACATGGGGCCAGGCTTCGATACGGTCATCGGCCGAACCGGTGAGCCCGACGATAAACACCGCACGGCCCGCCGCACGGGCGGCTTCGGCCACCGCCAAAGGCAGATCGCCGCCACCTGCAATAATGCCGAGCGCGCCGGTCATCAGCCTTCCGCCCCGCGCCAGGCCTTGGCAATGGGATGACGGGCCGGGGCCTCGATAAAGGCAATCACTTCGGCCACTTCCGGCACGGTGCCAAATTCGGCCTTTGCGGCAGCAACACGGTCGGCGAACGCCGCATCATCGGCCAGAAAGATCATCTCGAACATGTGGCGCAAGGCATGGATCGAGCTTCGCGGCACCCCGCGGCGCTTGATGCCGATCAGGTTCAGACCCGCCAGCTTGCAATGCGCGCCATGGGCAATGCCATAGGGAATGATATCTTCATTGGCACCTGACACGCCGCCCAGCATGGCACCCTTGCCAATACGGCCAAACTGCTGCACCGCCGACAGACCGCCGGTCAGCACATAATCGCCAATGGTGACATGCCCGGCCAGCAGCGTGTTGTTGGCCAGCGTGACATGGTTGCCGATCACGCAGTCATGGCCGACATGGCTGCCCGCCATGAACAGATTGTGCGAACCGATAACGGTGACGCCATGGCCCTTCTGGCTGCCGGAATGCAGCGTCACGCCTTCACGGATGACGTTATCCTCGCCGATTTCCAGCCGCATGCCGGTATCGTCATTGCCGTGGATCTGTGCCTCGTCACCGACCACCGCACCGGGGTGGATCAGGCTGCGCGCACCGACCGTGGTTTCGCCCATGACCGTAGCGTGGGGCAGAAGCCGCACGCCATCGCCTAAACGCACTTTGGGGCCAACATATGCGAAGGGGCCGACTTCAACTTCGGCCCCTAAGACTGCCCCATCTTCAACAACAGCTGAGGGATGGATTTTCATGTATATACTGCCTGTTACTTTTCTTCCGCTTTGACCGGCACCGAAATCATGGCGCTGAACTCGGCCTCGGCCATCAGAGTACCGTCGACAAACGCCTCGGCCGAGAAACGGAACACCGGCCCGCGGCGGCGGATGGCTTTGACCTTCATTTCGAGCATGTCGCCCGGACGCACCGGCTTGCGGAAACGCGCCTTTTCGATGGTCATGAAATAGACGATGTTTTCACCGGCTTCCTGCCCCATCGAATACATCACCAGCGCGCCCGATGTCTGGGCCATGGCCTCGATGATCAGCACACCCGGCATCACCGAGAAGGACGGGAAATGGCCCATGAAAAAGGGTTCGTTAATGCTGACCGCTTTAATGCCGGTGGCGCTTTCAAACGGAACAATGTCCCGCAGGCGTTCGACAAGCAAAATCGGGGCGCGGTGCGGCAAGAGCTTCTTGATGTCTTCGACATCGAGCTCAATCGGCTGCCCTGCAGTATCAGTCATGTTGGTCTCGCTTCGGTTTCTTGATCAATGCCGCCACGGCATACAATTCGCGTATCCAGTCCATCAGCGGCTTGGCAGGTACGCCGGCGTAATTGTGACCCGCTTCCAGCACCTGACCCGTGGTCAGCGCTGTGCGGCCCGCAAGCTGCGCCCCCGTCCCGATCCGGCAATGGTCGGCAATGCCAACCTGACCGCCGAACACAACGAAATCGCCCAGTTCGCTGGAGCCCGAGATACCGCATTGCGAGACAATAATGCAATGGCGCCCAACATGTACGTTGTGACCAATCTGCACCAGATTGTCGATCTTCGTGCCCTCACCGATCACGGTATCGCTTAAAGCGCCCCGGTCGATGGTGGTGTTGGCACCAACCTCAACCTTGTCCTGAAGGATGACGCGGCCAAGCTGGGCGATCATGGCGTGGCCGTCGCCCGAACTGGCAAAGCCAAAACCCTTTTCCCCGATCACCGCCCCGGACAGGATGGTGACATGGTCGCCAATATAGCTGTGGCTGATCGTGACATTGGCCCCGATGGCGCAATGGCGGCCAATACTGACGCCACGGCCAATCACCGTGTTGGCACCGATCTGGCTGCCGGCACCGATTTCGACGCCCGGTCCGATCACCACACCAGCGCCAAAGACCACATCCGCACCAATGACCGCCGTAGGATCGATCGCCAGAGAGGGGGCAAAAGCCTTCTCGACATCGGGATAAAACAGCAAGGCCGCCTGAGCAAAAGCATGCTGGACCGAGGCGCAGGGGATCAGAACCGTGGCAGCCGGTGGGGTAACCCGCCCCAGCGTTTCGGGCACCAGACAGAAGCCCGCGTTGGTTTGGCTAAAGTCGCTGGCGGTTCGTTTGCCACCAACAAAAAAGGCCAGCTGGCCCGGCCCCGCGCCATTTAAGGCCGCCAGATCGGCAACCACCGCATCACCCGGCGCACCGGGTGGCAAGGCGACGCCAATCGCCTGACACAGCGCCGATAAGGCGAAGGGGCCTTTGTTTTCGTAAAAGCGCGGATCGGCCATGGATCAGTCCATTTTAAACGCCATATGTCTGCTTTGACCGGCGGGTCAAAACAGACATAGGTTTTTCATATCCAACGCACATCTGATGCGAGCACGAAAAGCCCGTTTTCAGAGAGACACGCTGATACAATATCAGTCTTACCTTGCACCCTGGGGGGCACCCGGCTGGGTCGGGGGCGCCGCCAGTTCGACCTTAACCGAGGTCATCTTCATATCCAGACGCTGAATAACCACACTGGTCATATCGATACCGTTAATGCCGAGCAGGACCGAAGAACGGTCGAGCAGAATGGTGGCACCACGTTCGCGCATCACGCCCTGCAGAACCGGGCCGAGGGCCTGTTCAATCTGGGACTGGGCCTTCATCACGCCGCCCTGGATCATCGAACCGCGCTTCTGCACCTTGTCCTGAAAGGACGCGACCTTGGTCTCGAAATCCTTGATACGGCGGGCTTTGACATCGGCGGCCAGAATGGCCGACTGCTGCTGAAGGGCGACTTGCTCCTTCTGCAGGCTGGCTTTCTCGGCCTTCAGATCGCCGGAAACCTGATTGTTGAGGGCTTCGACCTGACGCTGCATGTCGTGACCGACCTTGGATTCGGCCATCACGCGGCGCAAATCGACCATCAGGATGCGCGCCGCCGGTGCACCGCCCGCAGGCGGCGTGGCCGGTGCGGCCATTGCCGTATCGCCAAGTGCAGCGGCAAAAAACAGACTGCCCAGGAACAACCCAGCCGCAATCAGACGGCGCGAATGGAAACTTGTCTTCATCATGGATTTAGAACCCCGTACCGGCACTGAAATGGATGATTTCCGTCTTATCGTATTTCGCCTTGGCGATCGGCAGGCCTAAGGCAATCTGCACCGGGCCGAACGGCGACTTCCAGGAGATGGCAATACCGGCAGAGGCGCGGAAGGCAAGATTGTCTTTGATGCACATGCTGGAAGAACATGTCCGGCTTAAGCCCTGGGTCTGGCCCAACGTACCAAAATCAGAGAACAGCGCGAACTTCATACCGTAATCGGCGGGCAGATAGTCGGGCAAACGAATCTGTGCCGAACCAACGGCATAGAAGTCACCACCGACCGCACCGTAACTGCCGCTGACCACCGTGTCACGCGGACCGATACCGGCGATCTTAAAGCCGCGGAAATCGTCGCCGCCCTTGAAGAAGCGTTCCTGAATCGGCACCGCGGTGCCGCCATAGCCCTGCAGGAAGCCCGAGGACAGTGTCAGCGAGCCGACATAATCATCGCCGATCAGCTTGCGATAGGTGGTCAGCGAGGCTTCCGTCTTGAGGTACTTCATCGTGCCGCCGAAGCCGGCCAGATCCTGGTTGAACGAGAACAGATAGCCGGAGGTCGGCTTCATCGCGTCATCCAGCGTGTTGTAATAGAACGAATAGCCGATTGCCGAGGTGACGCGGTTACCCACCGCCGAGGTCACGGCGTAAGACGCGCTCGAATAGGCGTTCACCTGGCTGAAACGCAGGGTGTAATGCAGACCGACGCTGCCATATTCCGAGGTCGGGAAACCGATACGGAACGATGCGCCGGTGACGTCACTGCGATAATCGGCCTGATTATACTGGGTGACCATCTTATAGAGGTCGACACCGGCGGCCAGCGGACGATCCATGAACCACGGCTCGGTATAGCTGACCTGGAACTGTTTCGACACCGTAGAAGCGGCGATCGAGGCGCGCAAATACTGGCCGCGACCGAACATATTGCGCTCGGTATAGGCCACTTCGCCGATGAACGAATAGCTCGACGAATAACCGGCACCAACCGACAACTCGCCAGTCGAGGTTTCGGTCACCGCCACATCCAGATTGGTGCGGTCGGGGCGCGAGCCGGTCGAATTCTTGATCGAAACATCCTGGAAGAAGCCCAGCGCACGGATACGGGTGCGCGAACGATCGACCAGTTCACGGTTAAACGCATCGCCTTCGGTCAGACGCAGCTCGCGACGGATAACTTTGTCGAGGGTGCGGGTGTTGCCGGTGATGTTGATCTTCTCGACATAGACGCGCGGGCCCTGTTCGATATTCATCAGCACGTCGATGGTGTGCTTTTCCGGATCACGGCGCAAACGCAAATTCACATCGGCGTTGGCATAGCCCTTGGTCCCCACGGCGTTGACCAGTGCGTCCTTGGCTTTGCTGACGCGGTCTTCGTCATACAGGTCGCCGTCTTTGATCTGGACCAGCGGGCGCAACGCCTGCGACGGCAGTTCCTTGACGTGGGAGACAATTTCGACCTTGCCGAAATTGTATTTCTTGCCCTCGTCCACCGTGAAGGTGATGTAGAAGCTCGAATGATCCGGCGTCAGCTCGGCCACCGCCGAAACCACGCGGAAATCGGCATAACCCTGACTGACATAATAACGGCGCAACTGCTCGCGGTCATACATCAGCCGGTCGGGATCGTAATTGTCGTTGCTCGACAGAATGCGCCACCAGGCCGATTCTTCGGTGACAACCTTGGTGCGCAGCACATCATCGCCGAACGCCTTGTTGCCCGAGAAGGTGATGCGCGACACGCCGGTCGAAGGGCCTTCGTTCACAGAATAAATCAGATCGACGCGGTTTTGCGGACGCTGAATGATCTGCGGATTGACCGAGGCGGCGAAACGACCGTTACGGCGATACAGCTCGATAATGCGCTGAACATCGGACTGCACCTTGGCGCGGGTGAAGACCAGACGCGGATGCAGCTGAACTTCTTTTTCCAGATCCTTGGTGGTGACCTTGGAATTGCCCTCGAAATCGACCTGATTGATGATCGGGTTTTCGGCGACATGCAGGGTCAGGGTGCCATTATCCCAGGCAATCTTGACGTCAGAGAACAGCCCGGTGGCATAAAGCGCCTTCAGCGCCTTGTCGCCAGCCTGATCGCTGTAGGTGTCCCCCTCGTGCAGGGTGATGTAGGACAGCACGGTGGCCGGTTCGATACGCTGCGCCCCCGTCACCGACAAACGCCGGATGACACCCAGCACTTCCGACGAGGGTGCCGCAGCCTGTGCCGGTGCACGGCGCGCGGGCCCGGAGGGTTGCTGTGCCAATGCCGCCGCCCCAAACAGGACGAACGCAGAAGCCCCCATCATCAGGGTTGCCACACCCATACGGGCCGGGGCTGCACACTTTACGGGTGCCTGACGCACGGGAGTCTGACGCACGGGAGTCTGACGCACTCTGGCAAACAGGGAATTTGCGTTCATCAACACGTTTCTAACCTGCCTAAAATCCGAGAAGCGCGAAACAAGCGCCCCGGCGTGGGGGAGGAGAATGGGAAAAAGTTGCTACCGGATCAAGTCGTTCAATGTAGCAAAAACCATCAAACCCAAAACCAGCAACAGCCCAACCCTGAAACCAAACTCCTGGACCTGCTCTTTTAGCGGACGGCCCAGCACCAATTCGCATGCATAGTACAGAAGATGCCCACCGTCGAGCAGGGGAATCGGAAAAAGGTTGATTAGACCGATGCTTACAGAAATGAAAGCTATGAGATAGAAAAGATCATAAATCCCGTAAGACGCGGCAGATCGCGCCATCTTCGCCATTCCGACCGGACCGCTCAACTGTTTGGTGTCGGCCTGATGCGAGACCATGCGCCACACATATACCAGCGACATATCGGCGATCCACCAGCACTGACTGGTGGCGGCAACCGGTGCCCGCCACGGCGAAAGCGGAATATAAACCGAGTTTTCCGGGCTTGGCTCGGGCGGGGAAACCCCCATGCCCAGGGTCCGGATCGCCATGCCGAAGGCGTCTTTATTGTCGATCTGGCGCGGGGTCAAACCAACTGTAAAACTCTGATTTTGGCGATAACTGGGGCGCTGTACGACCAGCGTCATTGGCTCAGTGCGGCGCTCGGCAATATGGCGGTCCACCGCGGCATGCAGTTCGGCGAACATGCGGATTTTATGGCCGTCGATGGCGCTGATATGGTCGCCCGCCTGTAATCCGGCCTCGGCCGCCGGGGAATGGGGCGACACCGCCCCCACCGTCGAGGACAGCGCCTTGGCC
>JBAVPS010000198.1:0-2652 GCA_049693315.1 Rhizomicrobium sp.
GGGTTATCCTGTCTGTTGTGGCTCTGGTAATCATCATTCTGATCAGCGGCGTGATCGGGCGGACCATTCGCGCGGTCGATGAAGCCGTGGCGGCCACCCTGATACGTTCGGGTTTTGGCATCAGCAGCATCGACATTGCCGGTACCGGCCATACCACGAACGCCGATGTGCGCACCGCGCTGGGCTTTGCCGTTGGTGTGCCGGTGTTTTATGCCGATCTTTATGGTGCGCGCGAGCGGCTGCTCGGGTTGCCATGGGTCGCCGATGCAACGGTGCGCCGGATCTATCCCGGTAAAATTGATGTCGCCGTGGTCGAGAAAGTGCCTTATGCCCGCTGGCAGACCTATGGCGGCACCTATGTCGTCGACCGGCTGGGCCGTACCATCACCAATCGCGATACTGAAAAATTCTCGCACCTGCCCTTGCTGTGGGGCGCGGCAGCCCCGCAGGTGGCGGCCGGTTTCATCGAGGCGGTGCGCCGCCATCCGGCGATTGCTTCCAGGGTGCTGGCCTATCATTACCAGTCGGAACGGCGCTGGAATCTGGTGCTGAACGGTTTTGTCACGGTCAAACTGCCCGAATATGGCTGGCAGAAAGAGCTGGATGAGCTGGAGCGGCTGATCGTGTCGAACGACATCCTGAGCCGGAGTTTGAATGAAATCGATTTGCGTAGCCCGACATTCTACTATTTCGGCAATGTCCCGGTGCAGCGTCAGACCGAAGTGCCGCCGGGTACTGCGGTGGCCAATCCACCCGATGCTGCGGTTCCTCCAAAGACGAACGAGGAGGGGCGGGCAATCTGATGAGTGAGACCGGAAATAACGCAATGTCGGCGGGCATGACCGCAGCGCGCGTCCCGTATCGCAGCGGGCTGGTGACGGCGCTCGATATTGGCTCGTCCAAGGTTGCCTGTCTGATTGCGCGGGCTGAACAGGATAGCCTGAAGATTATCGGCAATGCCGTGCGCGAAAGTCGTGGTGTGCGTCAGGGCGTGGTGGTCGATCTGGCCGAGGTCGAGACCGCGGTTGGCGATTGCGTCACGGCGGCTGAGACCATGGCCGATGTCCGCGTGCAGGATGTGCTGGTTTCGGTTAATTGTGGCGGGCCGGTCGATGTTACCGCCAATGCAGCGATGAATGTTGATGGGGCTCAGGTTGCCGATGCCCATTTGCGGGCCTTGCTGAACGCCGGGCGCAGCCGCTGTGTTGCCGAAGGGTACGAGATCATTCAGAGCGAGCCGACCGGTTATATCGTCGATGATGCGCGCGGTGTGCGCGATCCGTCCGGGCTGGCGTGCCAGCGTTTGGGCGTGACGATGCAGGCCGTGGCGGTCAAGGCCCCGCCGCTGACCAACCTGAAGCTGGCGGTCGTCGGCTGCCACATGGGAATCTCGGCGGCGCTGTTCGGTGCTTATGCCAGCGCATTATCGGTGCTGTCGGACGACGAAAAGAAACTTGGCGCCACCGTCATCGATATGGGTGGTGGGGTAACCTCGGTCGCGGTGTTTATGGAAGGCTATCTGGCCCATGTCGATGTGGTGCCGATGGGGGGCTTGCAGGTCAGTGCCGATCTGGCGCGTATGCTGTCGACGCCAATGGCCTCGGCCGAACGCATCAAAGTGCTCTATGGCGCGGCGTTGGGCGAGCATGAGGCTGGCCCCGGTGACCTGATCGCCGTGCCTCAGATGGGCGAGGAGGGCGAGGAGAATGCCCAGCGCGTTCCCCGCTCAATGCTGACCCGTATCATTCAGGCGCGACTGGAAGAGATATTCTCGGTCCTGCATGCGCGTCTGCGCGAAGCCGGTTTCGATGTCGCTGCCGGGCGGCGCGCGGTGCTGACCGGTGGGGCGGCACAAATGGCCGGTGTGCGCGAGCTTGCGTCACAGGTCCTCAACAAACAGGTCCGTATTGGCAAGCCACAGAGTCACATTGGTTTGCCGATTAATGCGGCCGGTCCGGAGTACGCCTGTGCGGCCGGATTGATTCTCGCCGGTGCTTCACGCGATTTCGAACTGATAAATCCGCGAATGCCGGTGTTACCTCAAGAAAACGTACAGAAAAGCATGCTCTCACGGTTGACCAAAGGGCTCTTTGGATGATTCAAATTAGTGGTAGTGATTCGCTTGGGTATGCTGTGTCTGGACTGAACGAGCGTCTTGCGATGGAGAACGAAAATGGCGATCAGCTTTAAAGCTCCCGAACCGGCGGAGTTACATCCGCGGATCACTGTTCTGGGTGTGGGCGGTGCCGGCGGCAACGCCGTCAACAACATGATTACGTCCAAGCTGGAAGGCGTGGACTTCATCGTGGCAAATACCGATGCCCAGGCACTGGCACAGTCCAAAGCCGAAAGGCGCATCCAACTCGGCGCAAAGGTGACCGAGGGGTTGGGTGCAGGTGCGCAGCCCGAAGTGGGCCGCGCCGGGGCTGAGGAGTCGCTGAACGAGATTCTCGAACAGCTCTCTGGCACGCATATGGTCTTCATCACCGCCGGTATGGGCGGTGGCACCGGTACCGGGGCCGCACCGGTGATTGCCCGTGCGGTGCGCGAAGCCGACATTCTGACCGTTGGCGTGGTGACCAAGCCGTTCGCCTTCGAAGGTGAGCGCCGCATGCGCATTGCCGAAAAGGGCATTGCCGAGCTGCAGCAGTA
>JBAVPS010000199.1:0-1873 GCA_049693315.1 Rhizomicrobium sp.
CCCCTACCGCCTCGCGTTGCTCGGCACCTCCCCTGCAGGCGGGGGAGGAAAAGTAATTGATAATCCGTCTGCGTCCTAAATCACCTTCACGCCCGCAGCCGCCAGAATGTCGGCGGCCTGACCGCGCGAGAGGATGGCACCTTTAAAGCGTGTGATATCTTCCAACTGCACACCGCCAAGATCGGCACCGCGTAAATCCGCACCACGGAAGGTGCAGCCAGTCAGCACGGCATCGCGTAAGGAACAGCCCTGCAACACAGCTTCGGTAAAATCACAGCGGCTGAGGTCGGCTTCCGAAAAATCAATGTCTGTCAGCGTGGTTTTACGGAACGATCGGCCCACCAGTCGGGCGCAGGTCAGCAGGCTTGCGATAAACTGCAGATCAACCGCGCTGACATCCGTAAAATCCGCCCCGGTCAGACGGCAGGTTTTGAAAGAAACGGACGCCATCTTTGCCCGACGGAACGGGGCATTGTTGAAATCACAGCGCTCGAAAACCGCTTCTTCCAGTCGGGCGGCGGTGAAGTCGGCAAAGGCCCCGCGACAGGCGGTAAACTGTGCTTCCTCCAACCCGGCTTCCCGGAACAGGGTATGGCCCAGCTGGCAGTCGGAAAATCGCCAGCCCGTAAGGGGTAGCCGCCCCAGATCCGCGCCGGAAAGATCACAAGCCACCAGCGTGCAGACACGCCCGTCATCGACCAGCGCTTTCACCCCGGCACGGGTAAGTGTGACGCCGCTAAGGACATGGTTGTCTGTCATGACGCCGCCACCCCGTGTGTTACCGACTTTTGGGTTTCAGCATGGTCAGGTGGCCCATTTTGCGGCCCTCGCGCATTTCGGCCTTGCCATACAGATGCAGCGCGCCGCGCTTTGCCAGCCCGATATAGTCCGCCGCCTCAAAGCCCAGAATGTTTTCCATCACCACATCACTGTGCCGTTCGGGTGTGCCCAGCGGCCAGCCCGCCACCGCGCGGATATGCTGTTCAAACTGGCTGGTCTGGCAGGCTTCGATGGTCCAGTGGCCGGAATTATGTACGCGGGGCGCTGTTTCGTTGATCATCAGCGTGCCGTCACGGCCAACAAACAGTTCCACCGCAAAGGTGCCGACATAACCCAGGGCATCGGCGATTTTTTTTGCGATTGCCTTGGCTTCGTCGATCTGTGCGGCCGATAAGGGCGATGGTACGGTGGAGCGGCGCAGTATGTGATGCTCATGCTCGTTCCGCGGCGGATCAAACGCGGCAAACGATCCGTCATAGCCGCGTGCGGCGATCACCGATGCTTCAAAGGCGAAATCGACAAAGCCTTCCAGAATGCAGGGGGCGTTCAGCGTGGTGAATGCCGCGGCGGCTTCGGATGCGTCTTTGATGGTGGCCTGCCCCTTGCCGTCGTAACCAAAACGCCGGGTTTTCAGAACACAAGGACCACCGATCTTTTCGGCGGCAGCGGTGGCTTCTTCCGGCGTTGACACCGCGAAGAAGGGTGGCACTTTGAGGCCAAGCGAGGCGATCAGCGTCTTTTCGCTGATGCGGTCCTGTGTCACCTCCAGCGCGTGGGCGTTGGGGGCCAGCGGTTTGCGCGCGGCCAGATAGGCCGTGGCGGCTGCCGGAATATTCTCAAACTCGAAGGTGATGGCATCACATTTTTCGGCAAAGCGGGCCAGCGCGGCCGCATCGTCATAGGGGGCCAGAATATGCGCCGCCGCCACGTCAAACGCCGGGGCGTCAACATCGGAATAGATGCAGCATTTGAGGCCCAGCCGTGCCGCCGCCATGGTCAGCATGCGCGCCAGTTGCCCGCCACCCAAAATGCCAATGGTCGCCCCCGGTTGCAGGGGCGTGGTCAAGGTTTTGATCTCGGTCATACTTTACTC
>JBAVPS010000200.1:0-3574 GCA_049693315.1 Rhizomicrobium sp.
GTGTCGGGGGAATGACAGGCACCACCGCTTGCGCCAGAATCGGCAGCGCGCTGTAGCAGGTCTTTAAGAGAAATGCCGGAAAGTTGGCCGAAATGGGGCTTTGCCTTGGCAGATGCCTTGGATTTGCGCTACATCTGGCAGCGAATTTTATTTAGGGCAGGGGCGCTATGACCAGTCTGGACAGCTACAAAACCCGGCGGACGATGACCGTCGCAGGCAAATCCTATGTCTATTACAGCTTGGCAGCCGCCGAGAAGAACGGGCTTGCCGGGGTTTCGCGGCTACCTTTCTCGCTTAAAGTTCTGCTCGAAAATTTGCTGCGCAATGAAGACGGGGTTTCCGTCACTGCCGCCGACATCAAGGCGGTGGTTTCCTGGGCGCGCAAGCGGACATCAAATCACGAGATCGCCTTTCGCCCCGCCCGCGTTCTGATGCAGGATTTCACCGGCGTGCCGGCCGTGGTCGATCTGGCCGCGATGCGCGATGCCATGAAGGTGCTGGGCGGCAAGGCGCAGAAGATCAATCCGCTGATCGATGTTGATCTGGTGATTGACCATTCGGTGATGATCGACCAATTCGGCACCAAATCGGCGCTGAAACAGAATGTCGCCATCGAATATATCCGTAACAAGGAACGCTATGCCTTCCTGCGCTGGGGCCAGCAGGCATTCAAGGGTTTCCGCGTTGTGCCCCCCGGCACTGGCATCTGCCATCAGGTCAATCTGGAATATCTGTCGCAGGTGGTCTGGACCCGCAAGGAAAAGGACAAAAAGGGCAATCCGGTCACGGTGGCCTATCCCGATACGCTGGTTGGCACCGACAGCCACACCGTGATGGTGGGCGGGCTTTCGGTGCTGGGCTGGGGCGTCGGCGGCATCGAGGCCGAGGCGGCCATGCTGGGTCAGCCGATTTCGATGCTGATCCCCGAAGTGGTCGGCTTCAAGCTGAGCGGGGCATTGCAGCCCGGGGTCACCGCCACGGATCTGGTGCTGACGGTAACGCAGATTTTGCGCAAATTCGGTGTGGTCGGCAAATTCGTCGAATATTTCGGTGCCGGTCTGGATGCCCTGTCGCTGGAAGACCGCGCCACCATCGCCAATATGGCCCCGGAATATGGCGCGACCTGCGGCTTCTTCCCAGTCGATGCCGAGACGATTGCGTACCTCAAGAAGACCGCGCGTAAGAATGACCGCATTGCGCTGGTCGAAAAATATGCCAAGGCGCAGGGGCTGTTCCGCAAGAAGTCCGATCCTGAGCCCAAATTCACCGCAGTGCTGGAGCTGGATCTGGCGACGGTCGAGCCGTCGATCGCCGGGCCTGCCCGTCCGCAGGACCGGGTGGCGCTGCCCTTCGTGGCCGACGCTTTCGAAGGTGCGTTGACCAATATCTACAAAAAAGGTGACGAAGCCGACAAGCGCGTGCCGCTCGAGGGCATGAAAGAAACCCTCGGTCATGGCGATGTGGTGATTGCCGCCATCACCTCCTGCACCAACACCTCGAACCCGTCGGTGATGATCGGTGCTGGTCTGGTGGCGAAAAAGGCCATTGAGCATGGCCTTAAGGTGCGGCCATGGGTGAAAACCTCACTCGCCCCCGGTAGTCAGGTGGTGACCGAATATCTTGCGGCTTCCGGGCTGGATACCTATCTCGATAAGCTGGGTTTCAATCTGGCCGGTTATGGCTGCACCACCTGTATCGGCAATTCGGGTCCGCTGCCGGATGCCGTGGCCAGGGCGATTTCGGAAAATGATCTGGCGGTCTGTTCGGTGCTGTCGGGCAACCGCAATTTTGAAGGCCGTGTTCACGCCCAGGTGCGGGCCAACTATCTGGCCTCGCCGCTGTTGGTGGTGGCTTATGCGCTGGCCGGTACGGTCAATGTTGACCTCACCACCGATCCGATCGGCCATGACCGCAAGGGCCATCCGGTCTATATGAAGGACATCTGGCCCAGCCCGCAGGAAATTGCAGCGGTGGTGAACAAATGCGTCACCGCCAAGGCGTACAAGGCGCGTTACAAGGATGTCTTCAGCGGCGATGCCGCCTGGCGTAAAGTTAAAACCACGGCGGGTGAGACCTATGCCTGGGATGCGGCCTCGACCTATGTCAAGCATCCGCCCTATTTCGAAGGCATGGGCAAGAAGCCCGTGCCGGTGACCGATATTGTCGGGGCGCGGGTGCTGGCGCTGTTTGGCGATTCCATCACCACCGATCACATCTCGCCCGCGGGCGCGATCAAAGTGTCTTCGCCCGCCGGTGTCTATCTCAAGGATAAGGGGATCGAGCCGAAGGATTTCAATTCCTATGGTTCGCGCCGTGGCAATCACGAAATCATGGTGCGGGGCACCTTCGCCAATATCCGCATCAAAAACGAGATGATGGGCGGCAAGGAAGGTGGCAACACCATCCACTATCCTTCGGGTGATGCGCTGCCGATCTATGATGCGGCGATGCGCTATGAAGCCTCCGGCGTGCCGGTGGTGGTGGTTGGCGGCAAGGAATATGGCTGCGGTTCGTCGCGCGACTGGGCCGGTAAGGGGCCAAAACTGCTCGGCGTACGGGCGGTGATTGCCGAAAGTTTTGAGCGGATTCACCGTTCCAATCTGGTCGGGATGGGGGTGGCGCCGCTGACCTTTACCCCCGGCAAGGGCCGCAGCGACTATAAGCTGACCGGGGCCGAGGTGATCGACATTCCGCTCACGGGTAAGCTGAAACCCCGCATGACGGTGACCGCCACCATTCATTATGCCGATGGCAAAAAGGCATCACTGCCGCTGACACTGCGCATCGATACCGCCGATGAAATGGCCTATTTCCAGAATGGTGGCATCCTGCCCTATGTGTTGCGCAATCTGGTCGGGTAACCCGGCGGGGTAGCCGTAATACGTCTTCATCATGGCCGGTGGGTAGCTCTCACCGGCCATTTTATTTCTTTAAGTTGTCCCTTTTCTTTGCATTCTATGCTTTAGCTGCCACAGTTACCGGATTTGTCACGACGCGACGGTTACGCAGCTGGAAACCGGCGGGCTGCGGTTCTATATCCGCGCGCTTACAGGCAAACGGTATCGATGCGATGCGCATAGGAAAGACGCTGTTGTGGTTGCTGACGGCCACGGCGGTGTCGATGGCAGTAGGGCTGTCGGATACGGCCTTTGCGGCCGAAACCCCGCCCTATGAGGTGGTGAAGGATCACGTCGACATCATTTTGGCGGCGGACGGCACCTTTGTTGAAACCCGCGAAGAGATTTACCGGCCGTTGAATGCGGCGGGCGTCAAACTTTTGCAGCAGCGCCAGCTCACCTATACCCGCGGATACGAAAAGCTCGACATACTCTCGGCGGTAACGCGCCGGGCGGCAGGGGATGGGGTCGCAGCCAAAGAACAGGCCGCCACCATCAACCTCAGCTATGGCCAGGGCACGATGCGCAGCTTCTTTGGCAATGACGTGATCACGCTGGCCTATGCCAATCTGGCGGTGGGCGATTGCGTGGTGCTGGTCAGCCGCCTGCAGCAGATTTCACCGTGGTTTGTTGGCCATTTCGATCTTGGCCGGGTGTTTTCCCGCACGGTGGTCTCG
>JBAVPS010000201.1:0-8486 GCA_049693315.1 Rhizomicrobium sp.
CCTCACCCTTCATATGAAGGGTGAGGAAAGGCGCACACGTAATATGAAGGGTGAGGAAAGGCGCACACGTAAGCTATCAACACATCAGAAATTACCGCGGCAGCAGACTCGTCCCCATCAAAAATTCGTCTACTGCGCGGGCGGCTTGTCTCCCTTCGCGGATGGCCCACACCACCAGCGACTGGCCCCGGCGCATGTCGCCACACGAAAACAACTTTGGCACCGAAGTTTTGTAGTCCGTAAGGCCCGCTTTGACATTGCCGCGCCCATCCAGCTCGACCCCGGCCTGCTCGACCAAACCGGCCTGACGCGGGCCGGTAAAGCCCATCGCCAGCAGCACCAGGTCACATTTCAGGGTAAATTCGCTGCCCTTGACCGGCACCGGCGAGAAGCGGCCCTTTTCATCTTTCTTCCATTCGACTTCGACGCATTCCAGCGCCTCGATCTTGCCATCCTTGCCGACGGCCTTGGTGGCAGTCACCGCCCAGCGGGTATCGCAACCTTCTTCCTGCGAGGTCGAGACCCGCAGTTTTTTGGGCCAATCCGGCCAGGTGACACCCTTATCTTCCTTGACGGGGGGCAGGGGCATAATCTCGAGCTGAGTGACCGAAGCGGCACCCTGACGGTTCGAAGTACCGACACAATCCGAACCAGTATCGCCGCCACCAATCACCACGACATGCTTGCCCTTGGCGCTGATGGTGCCAAGCGGGGCGGCTTTGGCTTCGTCATCACCGGCATTGCGCTTGTTCTGCTGCATCAGAAAATCGACCGCGTAATGAATGCCCGACAGCTCGCGCCCCGGCACGCACAAATCACGCGCAGCTTCCGCACCACCAGCCAGCACCACGGCGTGGAAATTTTCCAACAACGCCGACACCGGCAAGGCCAGCCCGACCTCGACACCGGTGCGGAACTCGACCCCCTCGGCCTGCATCTGATGGACGCGCCGGTCAATGCGCTGCTTTTCCAGCTTGTAGTCCGGAATGCCATAGCGCAACAAACCACCAACGCGGTCATTCTTTTCAAACACCGTCACCGAATGGCCGGCGCGGGCCAGTTGCTGGGCACAGGCCAGCCCTGCCGGGCCGGAACCAATCACCGCCGCGCGCTTACCGCTCTTCTGTGCCGGAACCTGCGGCTTGATCCAGCCTTCTTCCCACCCCTTATCCACAATTGAACATTCAATCGTTTTGATGGTGACCGGGGTATCGGGAATATTCAGGGTACAGGCCGCCTCGCACGGGGCGGGGCAGACCCGGCCGGTGAACTCCGGAAAATTATTGGTCGAATGCAGCGTGGTGAGCGCCGACTGCCAGTCCCCCTGATAGACCAGATTATTCCAGTCCGGGATGATGTTATTGACCGGGCAACCGTTATGACAAAACGGTACGCCACAATCCATGCAGCGCGAAGCCTGTGTCGAAACATCGGCCCCAGCCTGCGGCAGCGCGAACTCGCGAAAATGCTTTAAGCGGGACGCAGGCGCTTCATAGCCGTGATCTTTACGCGCAAATTCCAGAAAACCAGTAGGTTTGCCCATGTTCGTTATTCCGCAGCTTTAATGGTGGCGCGTTCGGCCTTGAGATCGGTCAGTGCGCGGCGATATTCGCGCGGGATTACCTTGACGAATTTGGTAAGCGCCGTCTGCCAGTCATCGAGCAGGGATTTAGCCCGCTTACTCTCTGTGTACAGATAATGGCGTTCGACCAGAATGCGTAAGCGGTCAGCATCAAAGCTTAAGACATCGCCCATGCCGTTATCGTTGACACTGAGGGACTTCGGCTGGGGCCGATCCGTCTCGTCACCGCTGGCCTGAGCCGAAATCGCTTCCAGATCGACCATCGACGGATTGCACAATGTGCTGAACTTTTTATCCGGGTCGTAGACATAGGCGATACCACCCGACATACCCGCCGCGAAGTTACGGCCGGTTTTACCCAGCACCACCACAACGCCGCCGGTCATATATTCACAACCATGGTCGCCGGTGCCTTCCACCACTGCCACCGCGCCGGAATTGCGCACCGCGAAACGCTCGCCCGCCACGCCTTCAAAATACGCCTCGCCGGAGATGGCACCATACAGCACGGTATTGCCGACGATGATATTATCGCGCGGATTGCGGGGGCAATCTTTCGGCTGACGCACCACAATGCGCCCACCCGACAGACCTTTGCCGACATAGTCGTTACCATCGCCGCACAACGTCACGCTGACCCCGCGCGACAGAAACGCGCCAAAGCTTTGGCCCGCCGTGCCGGTGAAGCGGATCGAGATGGTGTCTTCCGCCAGACCGGCATGGCCATAACGGCGCGCCACTTCGCCCGACAGCATGGCCCCGACGGTGCGATCCACATTGGTGATCTTGTGAACCAGACTGACGGTCTTGCCGGTTTTCAGTGCTGGCGCGCAGGACTTGATCAGCGCGACATCAAGCGATTTGTCGATGTCATGCTGTTGCGATTCGCAATGGCTGATTGCCAGACCCGGCTTCGGGCTGATGTGATAGAGAATCTTCGACAGATCGAGCCCCTGCGTCTTCCAGTGGCGCACGGCATCGGTCATCTCCAGCAGATCGGAGCGGCCAACCATTTCCGAAATCGTGTGCAGGCCAAGCTGCGCCATGATCTTGCGCAAATCTTCGGCGACGAAGAAGAAATAGTTGATGACATGCTCGGGCAGACCGGCGAACCGCTTGCGCAGTTCGGGTTTCTGCGTCGCCACGCCCGCCGGGCAGGTGTTGAGATGGCATTTGCGCATCATGATGCAGCCCATGGCGATCAGCGGCGCAGTGGCAAAGCCGAATTCGTCCGCCCCGATCAGCGCGGCAATCGCCACATCGCGACCAGTGCGCAAACCACCATCGGCCTGTACCGCAACGCGACCGCGCAAACCGTTCAGCACCAGCGTCTGCTGGGTTTCGGCCAGACCGATTTCCCACGGGCTACCGGCATGCATGGTCGAGGTCAGCGGCGAAGCACCGGTGCCACCATCATAACCGGAAATGGTAATGTGATCGGCCCGGCATTTGGCGACACCGGCCGCCACCGTACCGACGCCCATTTCCGAAACCAGCTTGACCGAAATCCGCGCCACCGGGTTGACGCTTTTCAGATCACGCACCAGCTGGGCCAGATCTTCAATCGAATAAATATCATGATGCGGCGGCGGCGAAATCAGCCCGACACCCGGCGTGGCATGACGCACGCTGGCAATGGCCTTATCGACCTTCGGACCCGGCAGTTGCCCGCCTTCACCCGGCTTGGCACCTTGCGCCATCTTGATCTGAATATCATCGGCATTGACGAGATATTCGGTGGTAACGCCGAAACGGCCCGATGCCACCTGTTTGATCGACGAGCGCAACGAATCGCCATTGGGCAACGTCGCAAAACGGTCGGCTTCTTCACCACCCTCGCCGGTATTCGACTTGGCACCAATGCGGTTCATGGCAATGGCCAGTGTCGAATGCGCCTCGCGCGAGATCGCGCCAAAGCTCATCGCGCCGGTGGCAAAGCGCTTGACGATTTCCGCTGCCGGTTCAACTTCATCGAGCGCAATCGGCGTCTCGGCAAATTTGAACTTCATCAGACCGCGTAAAGATAGCAGCCGTTCCGACTGATTATCGATGGCATCGGCAAAAGCCTGATAATCAGCGTAATTGTTGCCACGCACAGCATGCTGCAACTTGGAAACTGATTCCGGAGTCCAGGCATGTTCCTCGCCCCGGACACGGAACGCCAGATTGCCGCCGACATCGAGCATATCGCGATAGATCGGATCATCGCCAAAGGCATCGCGATGCCGTTCGACACATTCTTCGGCAATATCCAGCAGGCCGACACCTTCCACCTTGGTCGCGGTGCCGGTGAAATAGCGTTCAACAAACGGGCTCGACAAACCGACGGCATCGAAAATCTGCGCCCCGCAGTAGGACTGATAGGTCGAGATGCCCATCTTGGACATCACCTTCAGAATTCCCTTGCCGACCGCTTTGATGAAATGGGCCTGCGCTTCTGCTGCCGAAAGCTTCAGATTGTTGCGAACGCGGATATCTTCGATGGTCTCGAACGCCATATACGGGTTAATCGCTTCGGCACCGTAACCGGCCAGCACGCAGAAATGATGCACTTCGCGGGCTTCGCCGGTTTCAACCACCAGACCGGCCTGCATGCGCAAACCCTGACGGATCAGATGGTGATGCACCGCGGCGGTCACCAGCACCGCCGGCACCGCAATGCGATCTTTTGAAACCGCCCGGTCCGACAGGATCAGAATATTGTTATCGGCCAGAACGGCATCGGTGGCGTCCGAACAAATCCGGCGTAACGCCCCCTCAAGCCCCTTGGCACCATCCGCCGCAGGCCAGGTGCAATCAATCGTGGCGGTACGGAAAGCACCATCCGCCAGTTCTTCAATGGCGCGGATCTTGGCCAGATCGGTATCGCTCAAAATCGGCTGGGCAACTTCGAGGCGCTTGTGCGTTCCGGCCTGATGGCCGAGCAGATTGGGCCGCGGCCCGATCATGGAAACCAGGCTCATCACCAGCTGTTCGCGGATCGGATCGATCGGCGGATTGGTGACCTGAGCAAAATTCTGCTTGAAATAGGTGTAGAGCAGTTTGGGCTTTTTTGACAGCACCGACAGCGGCGTATCGCAACCCATCGAGCCGACCGGATCTTCGCCTTTGACCGCCATCGGTTCGAGGAAGAACTTGATGTCTTCCTGATTGTAGCCAAAGGCCTGCTGACGATCGAGCAAGTCGCCTGCGGCGGTTTTCTCGACTTCCGCCGTGACTTCGGGCAGCTCTTCCAGCTTGACCTGGGTGGCTTTGAGCCATTCCTCATAGGGGCGGGCACTGGCGAGTTGATGCTTGATCTCCTCGTCATCAATGATGCGGCCCTGCTCCAGATCGATCAGCAGCATCTTGCCCGGCTGCAGCCGCCATTTGCGCACGATCTTCTCGTCCGGAATCGGCAGCACGCCCGATTCCGACGACAGGATCACCCGGTCATCATCGGTGATGATGAAGCGGGCGGGGCGCAGACCGTTACGATCGAGCGTGGCACCGATCTGGCGACCATCGGTAAAGGCAATCGCCGCCGGACCGTCCCACGGCTCCAGCAGCGCGGCATGATATTCATAGAAAGCGCGGCGTTCATGATCCATCAGATCATTACCCGACCAGGCTTCCGGGATCAGCATCATCACGGCATGGGCCCGTGGATAGCCACCGGCCAGCAGAAGTTCCAGCGCGTTATCAAGGCTGGCGGTATCGGACTGACCATGCGGGATCAGCGGCCACATCTTATCGAGGTCCGCGCCCAACAAATCGGATTCCAGTGTACGGCGACGGGCATTCATCCAGTTGACGTTGCCGCGCACGGTATTGATTTCACCGTTATGGGCGATGAAGCGATAGGGATGGGCCAGCTTCCACGACGGGAAAGTGTTGGTCGAAAAACGCTGATGTACCAGCGCCAGCGCCGACGTGGTGAGCGGGTTCTGCAAATCGAGATAGAACGCGCCGACATCGGGGGCGAGCAGCATGCCCTTATACACCACGGTGCGGGTGGCAAAGCTCGGCATATAGAATTCGGTGATGCCCGGCAGCTTGTGCTTTTTCGCGAGATCAACCAGCGGATTCTGGGTCTGCTTGCGGATGGCGAGCAGTTTGCGGCTGAAGGCGGCCTCGTCACGGATATTGGGGCCCCAGCCGACAATGGCCTGACGGATCAGCGGCATGCTGTGCTTGACGGTGGCACCCAGCATCGAATCGTCCACCGGCACATCACGCCAGCCGAGCAGCACCTGGCCCTCGACCTTCAGGAAGCGCTCGAACTGCGCCACCACAATCTCGCGCGCCTTTTCTTCCTGCGGCAGGAAGCACATTGCCACGGCATAATGGCCCGGCTCGGGCAGGGTGACACCGGCATTGGCGGCCCAGTCGCGGATCAGCGCATCCGGCGTCTGAATCATGATACCGGCGCCATCACCGACCAGCGGATCAGCCCCAACCGCACCGCGGTGGTTAAGATTGATCAGAACCTGAAGCCCATCGGCAATAATCTGATGCGACTTAACGCCTTTGATGTTGGCGACGAAACCAACCCCGCACGCATCATGTTCGTTTTGCGGATCGTAAAGGCCTTGTTCTGGCGGCAGTCCCATAGTCATTTTTTCCGTGATGGCAGGTCGCTGGTTGAGACGAGAAAGCGGTGGCAATACTTACGTGTTATAAGGCCGCCTGACAATTCTACTTATGACGCAAAAATGCCGCGTTTTATAATAATATTTCAGATGTTTTGGCGGTATAGCTGAGAATCGCCCGCAGATCATTTTAACCCGCAACTTTATTCGTGCATAAATATTCTATTTTCAGTACAAAACACAGCACACCGTACCTATTTGTAATTAAATTACAATTTTTTCCTAAATTACCTCTGGGGAATTTTTAAGCATACTGCCGCCCCTTACGCCGATATGAAATTTTTTATCCTTTTCGGATACTATATCAGCATGTTGACGATCCTTTGGTTCCGACGCGATCTGCGCCGCCATGACAATCCGGCCCTGGCCGAAGCCGCCGCGCGCGGACCGGTGATTCCAGCCTATGTGCTTGATCCGTCCACACCCATCGGGGGGGCCGGGCGCTGGTGGCTGCACCACTCGCTGGCGGCGCTGGAGCGCGATCTGTCACCGCTTTGGCTTGGAAAGGGCCTGCCGACCGAGATTCTGCCCCGGCTGGCGCGGGAAGCGGGTGCCAACGCGGTGGTATGGACCGCCGGAACCACGCCACGGGAAATTCAGACGGACAAAGACGTGCAGGCGGCGTTAAACCATGCCGGCATTACCGCCAAAATCTGCCCGGCGAACCTTTTGTTCGATGCCACGACGATTAATTCCGGCGGCGGTACCCCTTACAAGGTGTTCACCGCCTTCTGGCGCACCGCGCGTACCCGTGCGGTGGCCGCCCCCTTTCCGCCGCCCTATGTCCAGACCCTGCACCCCAATGGCGGATTGACGCTGGACGAGCTTGAGCTTTTACCGCAGCCCAACTGGGCGATGGGCTGGGAAAATATCTGGCGGCCAGGCGAGCGCGGTGCCTTCACCCAGATGGACGCCTTTATCGCCGCCGGGCTTTCACAATACGAAGCCAAGCGAGATTACCCGATTGAGCCAAACATCTCGCGGCTTTCGGCCCATCTGCATTGGGGCGAGCTGTCGGTGCGCCTGTTGTGGAACCGTATGCATCTGGTGCCCAACATCTCGGAAGACAACCGCGACAAGTTCTTAAGCGAAGTGGGCTGGCGCGAATTCGCCCATTACCTGATGCATCACTGGCCCGATACGGTGGAAAAGAACTGGAACCCGTCGTTCGACAGCTATCCCTGGCGCGAAGGCGAGGAGGCCGAAGCCGACCTTGCCGCCTGGCAGCGCGGCATGACCGGCTATCCCATGGTCGATGCCGGTATGCGCGAGCTGTGGCACACGGGTTTTATGCACAACCGCGTCCGCATGGTGGCGGCAAGCTTTCTGACCAAACATCTGCGCATACACTGGCGGCGCGGCGTCGACTGGTTTTCCGATACGCTGGTCGATGCCGATCGGGCGGTCAACACCGCCAGCTGGCAATGGGTGGCGGGATGCGGGGCCGATGCGGCCCCCTATTTCCGCATTTTCAATCCGCTGGCCCAGGGTGCCAAATATGATCCTGATGGGGCCTATATCCGGCACTGGTGCCCGGAGCTGGCCGACATTCCCACCGCGCTGCTGCATTCACAGGACAGCACCGCCCCCAAGCAGCGCAGTGCCCAAAGCCGCGATCAAAGCTATCCGTTGCCTATCGTTGCCCACGATACCGCACGCGTTGCCGCGCTGGACGGCTATCAGCGTTTGCGCATCGTCAGCAGAAGCTGATGCAAGGCTTCCTCGGCCCGGCTGACCGTGCGGGCCGGGCTGCGGATCAGGTAAAAACGTCGTTTTGGCCCCACCATCTGTAACTGACGCAAACGGCCATCTTTAACCAGCGGCCCCGCCACCAGACGGGAGAGTGCCGCCGCGCCGCCACCGGCCAGCACCGCACTCAGCACCGCTTCATTCGACGGCAGTTCCAGCGTCAGTGACAGATCCGCCACCGCCAGACCCAACCCGGCCAGCGCGGTTTCAAAAATTGCCCGTGTGCCCGAACCCGACTCACGAAAGACCCACGGCAGCGATTTCAGCCTTTCGGCCATACCACGGCCGCGCGGCTGCAAGGCCGGGGCGCACACAACAATCAGCTCGTCCTCGGCCACCGCCGTACAGGTCAGATCCCCATCGGCAGCTTCGTCTTCGATCAGACCACAATCGACCGCGCCATCACGCACCCACGCCCGGACCTGTTCAGAATTGCCCATCTCGACCGCGATGGCGATGGCGGGATGGGCGGCGCGATAGGCCACCAGCCGGGGCGGCAGCCAGTAATGGGCCACGGTCTGACT
>JBAVPS010000202.1:0-2763 GCA_049693315.1 Rhizomicrobium sp.
CTTGTCGGCGGAGGTGGTCATCAGCGCATAGGCTTCAAGGGCCTGCGAGATGACGCGGTTGCGCGCCTTGGGCTGCCAGCCCGCGCTTTCCATCTTCTTGCGGCGGGCGGCCAGCACATCGTCCGCCACTTTCAGCGCCAGCACACGGTTGGGGATGTCGATCTCGATCACATCGCCCTCCTCCACCAGCCCGATCAGGCCGCCTTCCGCCGCTTCCGGCGAGACATGGCCGATGGACAGCCCCGAGGTGCCGCCAGAGAAACGACCATCAGTGATCAGCGCGCATTTCTTGCCCAGCCCGCGCGATTTGAGATAGCTGGTCGGATAGAGCATTTCCTGCATGCCGGGGCCACCGCGCGGACCTTCATAGCGCACAATCACCACATCGCCCGCCACGACCTTGTTGTTCAGAATGGCGTCCGAAACGTCTTCCTGACTTTCATAGACCTTGGCCGGGCCGGTGAATTTCAGGATCGAAGCGTCAACACCCGCCGTCTTCACGATGGCACCATCCACCGCCAGATTGCCGTAGAGCACCGCCAGCCCGCCATCCCTGGAATAGGCATGTTCCAGATCGCGGATCGCACCGGCTTCACGGTCCATATCCAGTTCGTCAAACCGTTTGGTTTGGCTGAAAGCCTCGGTGGTGCGCACGCCGCCGGGGGCTGCCCGATAGAGCGTTTTCACCGCGTCGGACGGCTGGCGCATGATGTCCCACGCATCCAGCGCGTCTTTCATAGTGGCGCTGTGCACGGTGCGGGTGTCGGTGTGCAGCAGGCCCGCCGCCGCCAGCTCGCCCAAAATCCCCATCACGCCACCAGCGCGATGCACATCCTCGACATGCACGGTCGAAATCGACGGTGCCACCTTGCACAAATGCGGTACATGGCGCGACAGCCGGTCGATATCACGCATGGTGAAGGGGACTTCCGCCGACTGCGCGGCGGCGAGCAGATGCAGCACCGTATTGGTCGAACCGCCCATGGCGATGTCGAGCATGATGGCATTTTCAAACGCGTCGAACGTTGCAATCGAACGCGGCAGCACGGTTTCATCGTCGTTTTCGTAATAGGCCTTGGTCATCGTCACGATGCGCCGCGCCGCTTCCAGAAACAGCTCCTTGCGGTCGGCGTGGGTAGCCACCAGCGTGCCGTTGCCCGGCAGGGAAAGGCCCAACGCCTCGGTCAGGCAGTTCATCGAATTGGCGGTGAACATGCCCGAGCAGGAACCGCAGGTCGGGCAGATATTCTTTTCCAGCGCATCAACATCTGCGTCCGACACTTTTTCGTCGCCCGCCGCGATCATGGCATCGATCAGATCGACCGACAGCGCCTTGCCATGCAAGGTCACCTTGCCCGCTTCCATCGGCCCACCCGAAACGAAGATCGTCGGAATGTTAAGGCGCAGCGCCGCCATCATCATGCCGGGGGTGATCTTGTCGCAATTGGAGATGCAGACCAGCGCATCCGCCGTATGGGCATTGACCATATATTCCACGCTGTCGGAAATCAGATCGCGTGACGGCAGCGAATACAGCATGCCGCCATGGCCCATGGCGATGCCGTCATCCACCGCAATGGTGTTGAATTCCTTGGCGATGCCGCCCGCCGTCTCGATCTCGCGCGCCACCAGCTGGCCGACATCCTTCAGATGGACATGGCCGGGCACAAACTGGGTGAAGGAATTGGCAATGGCGATGATCGGCTTGCCGAAATCACCGTCCTTTACCCCGGTGGCACGCCACAGCCCGCGGGCCCCCGCCATATTGCGACCATGGGTGGACAGGCGAGAACGATAAGCGGGCATGACAAACCTCCAGACAAAAAATGGAAGGCTAGCCCTAGCGCGATGGACAAGATGGTGCAAGTTTTTTAGCAATGAAGCGACAAAACACCAACCGCAGCAGCAATAATGTTACGCGCACAATAATAAAAAAAAAGGCCGCACACCGGTTACGATGTGCGGCCCTTTTTATAGACTAAACTATATCAAGCGCTGGCCGAACCATTGCGGCGCGGGCCCTGACCACGATGGGCTTTCTTGGGGGCATCGCTGCGGGCACGGGCGGGCAGACCATCACGGCTGGGCTTCCCCGGACCACCATTATGGCCACCACCATTACCGCGACCGTTATGACCGAAGGGTTTGCCACCGGCCGGCTTACTGGAGCGGACATAGTTGGCCACACCACCACGGGCTGGCGGCGGCTGATCGGCGGCCATCACGCTGCCATCGGCCACGATGATCTTGGTCCGGGTCAGCCGTTCAATATCGCGCAGATACTGATTTTCGGTGGCATCACAAAGCGAAATCGCAATGCCTTCACGACCGGCGCGCGCGGTGCGGCCAATGCGATGCACATAGCTTTCCGGCTCGTTCGGCAGTTCAAAATTAATGACGTGGGTGACGTCATCAATGTCGATACCACGGGCGGCAATATCGGTCGCCACCAGCACGCGGGTTTCACCGGCGCGGAAGGTCGCCAGCGCCTTCTGACGGGCGTTCTGCGATTTGTTACCGTGAATCGCCGAGGCCGGAATACCAGCCTTTTCCAGATGTTCCGACACGCGGTTGGCGGCATGTTTGGTGCGGGTGAACACCAGCACGCGTTCCAAAGCCGGATCGGCAAAAAGTTTGACCAGACGGGTGCGCTTTTCCGCGGTCGGCACAAACATCACCTGCTGTGCGATCTTTTCCGCGGTGCGCTTGGGCGGCGTGATGTCGATCCGCATCGGATCGTGCAGCAGCGCGCGGGCCAGCGCC
>JBAVPS010000203.1:0-6088 GCA_049693315.1 Rhizomicrobium sp.
CACATCACAGAACCGGAGCGCCGTATTTTATTCTGACAGAATGGTGCCTTGACGGCACCTGGGTTCCCTTCCCTCGACCGGATCTTTCGATCCGGTCTCGCCGGGAATGACATACTGTAGGTTAAACCCTCATGCTGAGCTTGTCGAAGCATGAGCCATCACCCCGCGTCCGCCAGAAGAAAGTGGAACGCCCTTTACTGCGCCACCAGCACACCGTCTTTCAGCATCAATGCGCGGTCCATACGGGCGGCAAGGTCGCTGTTGTGGGTGGCGATCAGGGCGGCGACGCCTTCGGTGCGCACGGCCTTGAACAGGGTATCGAACACGCCTTCCGCCGTTTTGGGATCAAGGTTGCCGGTCGGCTCGTCCGCCAGCAGAATCCGTGGCCGATTGGCCAGCGCCCGGGCAATAGCAACGCGCTGCTGTTCGCCACCGGACAATTGCGCCGGGCGATGGCTGGCGCGATCTGCAAGCCCCATCAGCCCCAGCAGCCGCAGCGCTTCAACCTTGGCCGCGGCCTTGGACTTTCCGGCGATCATCTGCGGAATGACGACATTTTCCAGTGCCGAAAATTCCGGCAGCAAATGATGGGCCTGATAGACAAAACCGATGGTCCGCTGACGGATCATCGTGCGGGCCCGTTCACTGGCGCGACTGACCGCCTGCCCCTCGATATAAATCTCGCCAGCGGTCGGCGCTTCCAAAAGCCCCGCAATATGCAGCAGCGATGACTTGCCCGCCCCGGATGGGCCGACCAGCGCAACGATCTCGCCCGCCATCAGGGTGGCATTTAAACCGCGGAAAATTTCCAGCGTACCAGCGCCTTCGCGAAAGCTGCGGGTGACGGCTTCCAGCCGCAAGGCTTCGGATGCCGCCACGGATTGTCCCATCTCACTCATAACGCAACGCCTCCACCGGATCGAGTTTGGCCGCCCGCCACGACGGATAGATTGTCGCCAGGAAGGTCAGCGTCAGGCTCATCGCCACCACGGCGGCCACCTCGCTGAAATCCATTTCGGCCGGCATTTTGCTTAAGAAATACACTTCGGGGTTAAACAGCGTGGTGCCGGTCAGCGCCGAGAGGCCTTGCCGTATCGCCTCGATATTGGCGCAGAACGCCACGCCGATCAAAAGCCCCACCAGCGTGCCGATCACCCCGATGGAAAGCCCGGCAATCAGGAAGATGCGCATCACCGAACCGCGGCTGGCCCCCATGGTGCGCAAAATCGCGATGTCAGCCGATTTATCCTTGACCAGCATATAAAGGCCGGAAACGATGTTGAGCGCCGCCACCAGAATGATCAGCGTCAGGATCAGGAACATCACATTGCGTTCGATCTGTACCGCATCGAAAAAGGTCGAATCCCGGTCATGCCAGGTGGTCACGCGGGCATAGGGTGCCACCACGCGGTTCAGTGCGGGCACCAGATCATCGACCGTATCGGCATTGCTGGTCATGATCTCGATGCCGCTTACCGCATTGCCGACATTGAAGAACAGCTGGGCCTCGGACAGCGGCATGAAGATATACATCTTGTCATACTCGCTCATGCCCATCTTGAAGATGCCCGCCACGCGATAGGATTTGATGCGCGGCGTGGTGCCAAAGGGCGTCACATCGCCCTGCAGCGACATCAGGGTAATTTTCGATCCGACCTCAAGCCCCAGCCGCTCGGCCAGCCCGGCGCCGATCACCACACTATCGCCACTGTCGAAATTGTTCAGCGCACCGGGTGCCAGGGTCGAAGACACCATGGAAAAGCTCTTCAGATCCGCCGTCTTCATCCCGCGGACCAGCACACCGGCATTGACATCCCCGGCGCTGGCAACCAGCTGGGCATCAATCACCGGGGTGGCCCGCGTGACGCCGGGCACCGTTAACACATTGGCGGTGATGCGGTCATAGTCGGCAATGCCGCCGCCAACGCCCTGCACCACGGCATGGCCCTGCACGCCCAGGATGCGGGCCAGCAGGTCGTGCCGGAAACCGTTCATCACCGACATGACGATGATTAACACCGCTACCCCGAGCGCAATCCCCACCAGCGAGATGATCGAAATAACCGAAACAAAGCCTTCGGTCTTTTTGGCGCGCAGATAGCGCAGCGCCATCATCCATTCAAAGGGGGCAAAAGGGCGGCTGGCCGCCACGGGGGGGGCAGAATCGGACATTTGGGCACTTTCGGCGAAAGGTCGCTTGCGCTAGTTGTTATCGCAAGCCTTTTAACGGCCCCACACTGGCATAGCAACGAACGGATTAGTCATGCAACGCGCCCTCAATGTCCCCCGCACCGATTTTCCCGAATGGTATCAAGCAGTTGTACGTGATGCCGATATGGCCGAAACCTCGCCGGTGCGCGGCTGCATGATTATTAAGCCGTGGGGCTATGGCGTGTGGGAGCGGATTCAGCGCCTTTTGGACCAGCGGATTCGCGACACCGGGCACGAGAACGCCTACTTCCCGTTGTTCATCCCGATGAGCTTCATCGCCAAGGAAGCCGAGCATGTCGCGGGCTTTGCCAAGGAAATGGCCGTCGTCACCCATCACCGGCTGAAAGTCATCGACGGCAAGTTGCAGCCCGATCCCGATGCCAAGCTGGAAGAACCGATGATCGTGCGCCCGACCTCGGAAACCATCATCGGCGATGCTTTCTCGCGCTGGATCAAAAGCCATCGCGACCTGCCGGTGCTGATCAACCAGTGGGCCAATGTGGTGCGCTGGGAAATGCGCACCCGGCTGTTCCTGCGCACGGCGGAATTCCTCTGGCAGGAGGGCCACACCGCCCACGCCACCGCGGACGAGGCGCTGGCCGAAACCATGAAGATGCTGGAAGTCTATCGCGAATTTGCCGAGGGGCCGATGGCGATGCCGGTGATGGCCGGTGAAAAGCCCGCCAACGAACGTTTCCCCGGCGCGGTTTCGACCTTCTCGATCGAAGCCATGATGCAGGATGGCAAGGCACTGCAGGCGGGCACCTCGCATTACCTTGGCCAGCATTTTGCCGAGGCCCAGAATATCCGCTTCCAGAATGATGCCGGGGAAATGGCCTTCTGCCATACGACAAGCTGGGGCGTTTCCACCCGTCTGATCGGCGGGCTGATCATGACCCATGGCGATGATGATGGCCTGCGCCTGCCGCCCGCGCTGGCACCGCAGCAGATCGTCATTGTGCCGATGCTGCGGGGCAAGCCGGAAGACGGCGCGCTCTTGGAATACTGCGACGCGATTGCCAAGGAACTGAAGGGCAAGGTGTGCTTAGGCGAGACCATCCGCGCGCAGGTCGATACCAAATCGCAGAAGTCAGCCGAGAAGCGCTGGAACTGGGTGCGCCGTGGTGCGCCAATCATCGTCGAAATCGGCGGGCGCGATATGGCGAACGGCACGGTGACCTTTATGCGCCGCGATACACTTCGCGATGGTGACAAGGTGATTTCGCACAACGCACCGCGTGACGAATTCATCAACAAGGCGGCTGATCTGCTGACCGAGATTCAGAACGGTCTGTTCAATGAGGCCAAAGCCAAACGCGATGCCGCCATCGTCACCGGCATCACCAGCTATGACGATCTGGTGGCCTATTTCAGCGGCGACGAAAACGCCACCAAGGGCTGGGTCAAGGCAAGCTGGGCGCGGCCCGAAGGCGCAGAACTCGAAGCCATTGCCGAGAAGCTGAAAGCCTTGAAACTGACGTTGCGCAACGCGCCGCTCGACCAGCCGTCAAGCCATGGCAAGTGCCTGTTCACCGGCCGCGACGGCGTTGAGGAAATCTTTGTGGCACGGGCGTATTAAATAACCGTCCCCCATCCCCTCATGCTGAGCTTGTCGAAGCATGAGCCCGTCGAAGCATGAGGGCCAGAACACACCCCATCCGGTTACCGCCGGGTGGGGTTTTGTTTACCCAATCTTCTCCTCCCCCGTACGTCCACGGGTTGAGGCAGTGCAGATGATCCGGTGGATCATCTGTCGCCGAAAGTGTCATGCCAAAGGCATGACGGTGGGGGCGCGGGCAGCCAGAGCAAAAACCACTTCCCGAACACGCCCCGCAGCACCCTCAACATCACTGAAAACATCGCGGTTGCTCAAACGCAGAACATGCCAGCCATGCGCAATCAGGAAATCATCCCGCGCAGTGTCACGCGCACAAACAGCCACGCTTTCATGAACACTGCCATCGACCTCGATCACCAGACGGGCAGCGAAACAGGCAAAATCGACAATAAAAGGGCCGATCGGATGTTGCCTGCGGATGTGTAAACCGGGCGTACGCCGCAGCCGGGACCACAACAGCGCCTCGGCGTGGGTCATATTCCGGCGCAGAACTTTGGCCTGCACGGTGCTACGCTGTTCGGCGTTTCGCATCTGCCCCCACTATGTCTTCGCCCCCACCGTCTGGCTACGCCAGCCACCTCCCCCGCGAAAACGTGGGGGAGGAGAAAACGGTGGCATATTGATATCTACGCAAACCTAATCCGTGCTGCTTTTCGGATATCCAAGCTCATCACGAATTTTTAAAAGAAGCGGAGGAATATCCACCAATTCTGCCGTTGATACTTTTCTACCATTTTGAGTGGCGGCCCGAACCGCAGCAACAAATTTTTCAAATTTGTCTATCTCGTCTTGGTAGCCGTATAATTGTATAGCATCATATGCTTTTTCAATATTATCGCACTGATTTGATTTGTCCGCTTCATTAATCATCTTAACAACAGGAAGTAGGTGGTCAAACATCTCTAAACGTTTCCTGAGGCGCTCCTGAAAAATTTGATGTTTTCTATTCTCCTCGGCATTTTTCTTCCATCCCTTCATAGCAATCAAGATAGCCGCCACCCCCGTAATTATTGTTGCTAGAGGGGAAAGAAAGTTTGCAAATTCCATCATATTTCCTCCTTGTATAGATATTTCAGGACGCAGAGGTTACGTATCCAGCAGTCTGATCTTTCCGCCTTGTCCTCCCACCACTTCTGGTACCGGTCCTAGCGGAAGCCAACGGAGCGGATGGAGGCTACCAATCCCGGTCCCCCCCCCTAGAACGATAGACCCTTATCACGCCCCTCCAACACACAAAATCGCAGATCCCCGCATCGCGCAGGATACCCCCACCTCCTCCGCGTGCGCGGGGGAGGTGTCATGCCAAAGGCATGACGGTGGGGGCATTGCATTTCCTCAGACACGCTCTCGTCAGACTACAGCCATACACCCCGCGCCAAAAGGCCGGTTGCGTGTAAAGGCACCGCCGGGACATGCTGGCCAGTACAAGGGGATGCGCCATGGACCCGTACCATTTGACCGATGCCGAGATTGACCGGCTGATTGAAGATGATCTGCCCTATGGCGATCTGACCACGCGGCTGCTGGCGATTGGCGATCAGCCCGGCTGCATCAGCTTTACGGCACGTGATGCGCAAACCGTCAGCGGCGTGGAAGAAGCCGTGCGCATCTTCACCCGCCTTGGTGCCACGGTCGATTTCGCCCTTGCATCCGGCACAGAAGCCCCGTCCGGCACCTTGCTGTTCAAAGCCCATGGCCCGGCAGGGGCGCTGCATGCGGGCTGGAAGGTCAGCCAGATTGTGATGGAATGGGCGGGCGGCATTGCCACCGCCACGGCCCGCATCGTGGCGGCGGCCCGCAGCGTGGGTCTGGCTATCACGGTCGGCGTCACCCGCAAAAGCGCGCCCTATACCAAGAAGCTGGCGCTGAAGGCCGTGCTGGCGGGTGGTGGATCGGTGCACCGTTTCGGCCTGTCGGACAGCATTATGCTGTTTGCCGAGCACCGCGCCTTTTTACCCGATGATTTGCCAACCGCCATCGCAACGTTGCGCGCCCGCGCGCCGGAGCAATCGATCGCGGTCGAGGTTTCCACATTGGAGGAGGCTTTGGCCGCCGCCAGCGCCGATATTATCCAGCTTGAAAAATTCAGCCCCGAACAGCTGGCCGAACTAAAGGCCTGTCTGCCCAAACGCCCGGATGGCCGCCCGCTGATTGCCCCGGCCGGTGGCATCACTGCCGCCAACGCTGCCGCCTATGCCAAGGCGGGGGCGGATGTGTTGGTCACCTCCGCCCCGTTTCAGGCCCGGCCGACCGATATTC
>JBAVPS010000204.1:0-5838 GCA_049693315.1 Rhizomicrobium sp.
TCTGGGCGCACATATGATCGGCACGGAAGTCACCGAACTGATCGAAGGCTTCTGCATCACCATGGCGGGCGAGCTGACCGATGCTGAAATCGGCCACACCGTTTTCCCGCATCCGACACTGTCGGAAATGATGCATGAAGCGACGCTGGCCGCGGATGGCAAAGCGCTGAACTTTTAAGGAGTGGTGATGCTGACAACTGTTTTTGCTGCGGCGATGCTGGCGGCGGTGGCCGCTGCGCCGGCTGATGATATGATTCCGGCGGACGGCGGTGGCATTACCGTGCATGCTTTTCGCCATGCCTCGCTGTCACTGACGTGGAACGGCAAGCATATTCTGATCGATCCGGCCCCCGGTGTTGGCAGCCCCGATGGCGAAGACCCGGTCAAGCCCTTTGCCGGGCAAAAGCCGGATGTGATCTTTGTCACCCACGGCCATTTTGATCATTTCAACGTCGCAGTATTGCGTCATTTAAGTGGTCCCCACACACCGATCGTGGCACCCAGGGCGGTGTTCGATGCCATGCCGGATGATCTGAAGGCCAAAACCAAAGTGATGGCCAATGGTGATGCGGCGGATGTCGATGGTATTCCGGTCGAAGCCGTGGCTGCCTATAACGTCACACCAGAGCGACTGCAGTTCCACCCAAAAGGTGTCGGTAACGGGTATGTGCTGACATTGGGCGGCAAACGGATCTATGTGGCGGGTGATACCGAAGAAACGCCCGAGATTGCCCATCTGCCGAACATTGCGGCGGCTTTTCTGCCGATGAATCTGCCCTATACCCAGACGATTGAAGCCGCTGCCAAATGGGTGAAGGACTTCGCACCGAAGCGGGTCTATCCCTATCACTTCCACGGCACCGATGGCTCAATCGCCGACATCAAGGCGTTTACTGCCGACGTCGGTGGCGTAAGTGAAGTCAGATTGCTGAAATGGTATTAAGCGGTTTATCTGCAGAATGAAAAAGGCGGCCACCGGGCCGCCTTTTTCATATCGGTTTCAGTGTTCGCCGAAGTGGCAGACCTGCTCATCCGGGTGCTTTTCGAAATAGCGCTGATGATACTCTTCCGCGGGCCAGAATTTCACCGCCGGGACGATTTCGGTGACGATCGGCTTGGTGAAGATCTTCGCCGCCGTCAGCGCGGCAACCTTGCCCCGCGCAATCGCCTCCTGTTCGGCATCATGATAGAAAATCACCGAGCGATATTGCGTGCCCTTGTCGACGCCCTGTTCGTTGAGCGTGGTCGGGTTGTGCCCGCCAAAGAAGGCATCAAGCAGTCCGTCAAAGCTGATCACCGCCGGATCAAAGGTCAACTGCACGGTTTCGGCATGACCGGTCGCATCGGTGCAGACCTCTTTATAGGTCGGGTTTTCGCTATGGCCGCCCTCATAGCCGCACACGGCATCCGTCACGCCGGGAACCGCGCGGAACAGGGCTTCGACGCCCCAGAAACAGCCGCCAGCAAAAGAGGCAATGGCCATCGTATGATCCTTGAGTTTGTTACGTTACCCCTTTGAACATGCCGCAAAGCGCGGGCGTCGTCATCCGCTTTCGTAACAGGGTTTTTACAATAAAGTTGACACAACGTCATATCTTGTTTGAGCATCTTTGGTGGTTGTGATAGCCATTTACAATCTATGCGGTTTGCGGGTTGTGCAATTTTATAGACCGGTCTGCGATTATGGTGGTTTCCCTGCTGTTTCTCTCCTGTGGTGCGGTGCTGTTTGCGATTGGCGGCATGGCGGTCTCGCGTGGCTCGGCCCTGCTGGCGCAGGAGCTGGGCTTTACCCCGCTGGTTATCGGTCTGGTGGTGATGTCCGGCTCGGCGGCCTTGCCCGAGCTGTTTTTGCTGGTGCGGGCCCATGCGCTGGGCGGCACCGAGCTGGCTTTGGGCGGCATATATGGTGGTGTGGTTGCGCTTCTGTCTGTTGTCGTGGGGGCGGCGGCGTTGTTTCGGCCACTGGATTGCCCGCCCAGGGTGGTGATCCGCGATGGCGGTGTCGTGCTGCTCATCGCCTTGATTGGGCTGCTGCTTCTGCTGATCGGGGGCATCTGGGGCCACCTTGTCGGGGTGCTGCTGCTGGTGCTTTACGGTGGGTATACCGCGCTGGTGCATCTGACCGACCGGCGGCGGGTGGCCAGGTATTCGGTGGCCGAGGTTCATGCCCGGGCGCATGTGATGGCTTTGGGCGTCACCCGCTTCGATATTACGGTCGGTTTGTTTGTCGTTTTGCTGGGTATGATTGCCATCATGATGGCCGGGCATCTGACGGTATCGGGCGCGCTCGCCATGGCGCGGCTTACCCATCTGCCGCAATTTGCACTGGGTGTCAGCGTGGTGGCGCTTTGCCTGGCGGTGCCGCAGGCCTTGGTGTTGTGGGCCGGAACCCGCCACAGCGGGGCGGATATTTTCTTCGGTCAGATCATTGGGGCGGCGGTGCTCAATCTGACTTTGGCCCCCGGTCTGGTGGCTTTGTTCACCCCCTTGCCGGTCACCGGGGCCTTTGCCATCGATTTGATTGCACTGGCGGTTTTGCCTGTGTTGCTTGGGCTAACCGTGGCGGCTGGCTGGCGTTTAACCGCCCCGCGCGCCATCGTGTTGATTGCGGCTTACGGTATCTATCTGCTTGTTCTTGCCATGCGACTGAATTTACTGTCGTATTTGCCGACACAATTCTGATAGACTGGCCCCATGGACTTTACCATAGATGAGCAATTGGCGACCGACACGGCGTTTATCGCCGATTGGAAGCTGTCGCGTGTCCTTCTGATGAATGATGCGCGGTTCCCGTGGCTGATTCTGGTGCCGCGCCGCGCCGACGTCAGCGAGTTTTTTGACCTTACCCCCGAAGACCGTCAGACCCTGACCGAGGAGTTCAGCCGGGCTGGGGAAAACCTGAAAAAACTGACCGGTTGCGACAAGATTAATATCTGCGTCATCGGTAATCAGGTCGAGCAACTGCATGTCCATGTCATCGCCCGTAAGGAAAACGATGATGTCTGGCCCTCGCCGGTGTGGAGCCGCGGCTTTGCCGTGCCCTATGAGACCGATGCATTGGATAAGACCGTACAGACCCTGGTTAACGGTCTGTAAAACCTATTCGGGTGATATACCCCGTGGTGGGAGAACCCGGATATGACGGCTGAAGCCGTAAACGCTGCAGCACGAACCTCGGTGGTGGCGGCCTTGCAAAAGGCCAGCGCCGCTACGGGGTCGGATTTTGACTATTTGCTCAAGACCGCGGTGCGCGAATCCGGCCTCAAGTCGGGCGCGCAGGCTTCGACCTCGTCGGCATCGGGCCTGTTCCAGTTTGTCGAGCAGACCTGGCTGGGCTTGGTCAAGGAAAATGGCGGCAAATACGGGCTGAGTTCTTACGCGTCGAAAATCACCAAAGGCAGTGACGGGCGTTATCACGTCGCCGATTCCGGTGATCGGCAGGCCATTCTCGACTTGCGCTCCGATCCACAAACCTCGGCACTGATGGCCGGGGAATATGCCAATCAGTGCAAAAGCAAGATGGAAAGCACGCTGGGCCGCCCGGTCAGTAATGGCGAGCTTTATGCCGCGCATTTCCTCGGGGCGGATTCTGCCTCGCGCCTGGTGGCGATGAACGAGCGCAGCCCCGGTGCGGTGGCCGCCGATGCCTTTCCCCAGGCCGCCGCCGCTAACAAGAGCGTATTTTATCACAGCGATGGCTCGGCTAAATCGGTTAACGAGGTTTATGCCTGGGCGACCAGTCAGCCATCCACCGCCGGTATCACCGCCGTGGCGCAGAACACCACCCCGTCCGTGACCAGCCAGCAACTGTCCGGGGCGCAATCCATTGCCCTGATGGCGCAATTTGAAACAAGTATGATGACGACTGCGCTGTTGTCGGACAGCACTGGACCTAAAGAGCCGGACAAAATGACCAACTCCCCGTTCCGGTTGTCTTACGACGTGCTTTCCTCGCTGCAGGGCGTTGCGCAAAAGCGCGAGGCTTCGTAAAGCATCTGCCTTCTTTGGGTCAGGATGCCTCTTTTGCGCGCGTTTGATTTCTCGATTTTTGCGGTTTTGCTGTCGGTCGCCTTTGGACAGGTCGCCAACGGGCTGCAGAATGATATTGTCGGCCTCCGGGCCAATATGTCGGCCTTTTCGACCAGTTCGATCGGGTTGATGATGGCCTGCTATTACGCGGGTTTTTCCGCCGCTGCGGTCAAAGGGCATGTTTCGATCGGCCGTTTCGGCCATGTCCGTATCATTGCCGTCTGCCTGTTGGCTTTGGCCGTGGTGATCCTGATCCATCCGCTACTGGTGATGCCGCTGGTCTGGGCGGCCTTACGTTTTGCTTCCGGCTATGCCATGGCGCTGTTCGATGTCGGCGTCGAAAGCTGGATCAACGGCAAGGCCGGCAATGCCGAGCGTGGCCGCATTTTCAGCATTTATATGACGGTGCAGATCGCCACCATCACGCTGTCCCAATATATCCTGACGCTGGGCAGCCCGATGTCGGCGGGGCTGTATATCGTCACGGCGGTGCTGTTTGCCCTTGGCGCGGTGCCGGTCTGTCTGGTGCGCAAAGGTGCTGCCCCCAGGGGGGTGCCGCCGCACCCGTTAAATCTCAGGCATCTGTGCCAGATTGCGCCGTTGGGCGCGCTGGCGGTATTTTTATCCGGCGTGGCCTGGGCCACGGTCTTCACGCTGGGGCCGGTTTTCGCCCAGCGCATTGGTCTGAGCGTAGCCGGGGTTGGAGTCTTCATGGCGGTGACGATGGGGGCTGGTGCCGTGATGCAGTTTCCCATTGGCTGGATCTCGGACCATTATGGCCGCCGCCGGGTGCTGGGCGGTCTGTTTGCCGGGGGAATTGCAGCGGCGATCGTCGGCTGGTGGGCCGTATCCGTGGGGACGTCTGCCAGTCTTGTCGCCGCGGCATTGATGGGGGCGGCGTCTTTTCCGATTTATGCCGTTGCCTCGGCCCGCGCCAATGATGCGGTTTTACCCCGCGAACGTGTCGCGGCGGCGGCCGGGCTGTTGCTGCTGTTTGGTCTGGGCTCGATCATCGGGCCGCTTTTGTGTGCGGCTGTGATGCCGATGCTGGGGGCCGGTGGATATTATGCCGTGTTGCTCGTCACCATGATCCTGGGTGCCGCGCTGACCCTGCGCCAGCGCTAAGGGGCGGGACGTACAGCTTACATTTCTGCGGTGGTTGGCTGCATGCTGGTTTGGGCGGCGGCGATTTCGCAAGCCAGATCGACCTTATCCTCAAGCGCTTCCAGCACAATGGCGGTCAGCGGATCGTCCGGGTTGCGCCGGTTTTCGCGATAGGCTGCGCCGATGGCATCAACATGGGCACCGACCAGCGCCGGCGGCAAATGAATGGGGGCCAGCGCTTCAAGCAAGCGGCACAGCGAATGGGCAATGCGCGTCACGGTGGGAAAATCAAAGCTGGCGGCCTGCCCACGCAAATCGTGACTGGCGCGATAGAGCTTGCTGACGCTGGCCGGTTGGCCGGTGTTCGTCAGATCAAGCACCTGCCAGGCATTTTGCAACCGTTCGATATCTTCGCCCAACCAGTGCGGATAGTCGGTGCGGATGCGTTCCATGGCGGCCTCACCCCGGCTGATGACCGTTTCGTCCAGCCCGCCGCCATTGCCCGCTTTGATCTTTAACACATGCGGGGGGGTGATGATTTCGCAGTGTGTTGATGTCGGGGGCGTGTTCATGGGCGGTGACTTTATAATCCACTGGCAAGGGTCAGGTCGCGCCGGTCCGGGCCATCATATTCTTCCCTTGGATGGCGGCGGCGGCAAGGGCCGAAATAGCTTTTGGTGCGGACAAACGGGCGGGGATTTTCGA
>JBAVPS010000205.1:0-7199 GCA_049693315.1 Rhizomicrobium sp.
ACCCATGATGGCGGCCATGGTGGTCATCATGATGGGTCTGAACCGGACCAGGCACCCTTCAACGATCGCATCCCGCGGGCTTTTATTGTCCTTTCTCTCCGCCTCCAGCGCAAAGTCGATCATCATGATGGCGTTTTTCTTGACGATACCGATCAGCAGAATAATACCGATGATCGACACCACATTAAGGTCATGCCCGGTGATCATCAGCAAAAGCAGCGCACCAACACCGGCCGACGGCAGTGTCGAAAGAATGGTGAGCGGATGAATATAGCTCTCATACAGCACGCCGAGCACAATATAGACCGCCCCTAACGCCGCCAGAATCAGCAACAACTCGCTAATCAGCGTGCTCTGGAAAGCCAGTGCCGATCCCTGGAACTGGGTGGTGATGCTCGCCGGCAGGTTAACCTTATCTTCGGCTTTATTGACCGCCGAAACCGCCGCCCCCAGCGCATAGCCATCAGCGACATCAAAGGAAATCATCGCCGCCGGAAACTGGCTTAAATGATCGGTTTCCAGCGGCATCGGCTTGACCGTGATGCGCGCAATCGCCGACAACGGTACCTGACCACTGCTGGAGGACGGAATGTAAATATTTTCCAGCGATTCAAGCGTATTATTGACCTTGGGATCGGCCTCCATAATCACGCGATACTGGTTCGACTGGGTAAAGATGGTCGAGATAATGCGCTGACCAAAGGAATCGTACAGCACATTGTCGATGGTAGCGGCGGTGATGCCGTAACGGGCTGCGGTATCCCGATCGACCTCGATCGATGCGCCCATACCATGGTCTAGAAAGCTGGTTGACACATGGGCCAGCGCCCGCTGTTTTTTCAGCTCAGCAATCAGCTTGGGCACCCATTCATTCAGCACGGCGGTGCTGGCATCTTCGAGCACAAACTGATACTGGCCGCGGCCGACCGTGGCATCGGTCGACAAATCCTGCACCGGCTGCAGGAACAGCTTCATATCCGGGATATTAGCGGTCGCCTTACCCAGACGCTTAACGATAGTGCGGACACCATCGCGCTTACTCTTATCCTTCAGATTAATGAAGAAGCGACCATTGTTGATGGTGGCATTGGTACTGTCGATACCGATAAAGGACGAAACACTTTCCACCGCCGGATCTTTCAGGATCTCGGTGGCGACAGCTTCCTGCCGCCGCGCCATCTCGGCAAACGAAATGGTCGGTCCGGCCTGGGTATAGCCCTGAATAAAGCCGGTATCCTGTAACGGGAAGAAGCCCTTAGGGATAAAGACATACAGCAGCACCGTCAGCCCGACCGTGCCGAGGAAGACCTGCAGCGTCAGTTTCTGATGGTCGAGTACCCAGATCAGCTTGCGCTCGTACCAGTCCACCATCATCTGATAATATTCTTCCGATTTGCGGGCGATCAGCCCCATCTCGGCTTTGGCAGGGCGGTGGCGCAGCAACTTGGCGCACAGCATCGGCACCAGGGTCAGCGATACCACGGCCGAAATCAGAATCGTGATGGCCAGCGTTACGGCGAATTCACGGAACAGCCGACCGACCACCTCCTCCATGAACAACAGCGGGATCAGCACGGCGATCAGCGAAATGGTCAGTGACATGATGGTGAAGCCGATTTCGCCTGCGCCTTTCATGGCGGCATCGAACGGTTTCATCCCGGCTTCTAGATAGCGCGAGATATTCTCGATCATCACGATGGCATCATCGACCACGAAGCCCGCAGCGATGGTGAGTGCCATCAGCGACAGATTGTTGAGCGAATAGCCCAGCAGATACATCGCGGCATAGGTACCCACGATCGACAGTGGCACCGACAGCGAGGGAATGATGGTCGCCGACAGGTTACGCAGGAACAGGAAGATGACCAGAACAACCAGCACAACCGACAGAATCAGCTCGAACTGCACATCGTCGACCGAGGCGCGGATGGTGTTGGTGCGGTCGCTGATGACCTCCATCTTGACCGAGCCGGGCAAGCCCTGCTGAATCTGCGGCAGGATTTTCTTAACCGCATCGGCAACCCCGATGACGTTGGCACCCGGCTGGCGCTTGATGTTGATCAGAATGGCGGGGGTGGTGTTCTTCCAGCTCGACAGCTGATTATTCTCGGCCCCTTCCGATACATCGGCGACGTCTTTCAGATAAACCGGACTGCCACTTTTATACGCGACAATGATTTTGCTGTAATCGGTGGCCTGTTCAAGCTGATCATTGGATTCGATGGTGTAGGAACGCGCCTTGCCATCAAAGCTGCCCTTCGGACCGTTCGAGTTGGCGTTGGAAATCGTCGTGCGTAAATCATCGATCGCCAGACCATAGGCGGCCAGCGCCTGCAAATTGGCCCGCACCCGCACCGCCGGACGCTGCGCGCCATTGATGCTGACCAGACCAACACCCGAGACCTGAGAAATCTTCTGCGCCACGCGGGTTTCGGCCAGATCTTCGACCTGCGTCATCGGCAGGGTCTTTGACTGAATCGCGATGGTCAGAATCGGTGCATCTGCCGGATTGACCTTGGCATAGACCGGTGGCGCCGGCAGCGTTGACGGCAGTGAATTGTTGGCCGCGTTGATCGCCGCCTGCACTTCCTGTTCGGCAACGTCGAGTTTGAGCGATAAATCAAACTGCAGCGTGATGATCGAGGCCCCGCCCGAGGAGACCGACGACATCTGCTTGAGGCCCGGCATCTGACCGAACTGACGCTCCAACGGGGCGGTGACCGCGGTGGTCATCACATCGGGGGCAGCCCCTGGCAGGAAGGTCTGCACCTGGATGGTTGGGTAATCCACCTCGGGCAAAGCCGACAGCGGTAACGAGCTGTAACCGAGCAGGCCGGCCAGCATGATGGCAACCATCAGCAGCGAGGTTGCCACCGGACGGGTAATAAAGGGCGCAGAAGGATTCATCGATTCCCAAGCCTTATGTCAGGCACACAGCAAACGGACGGCCACCGACTTACATCGGCGGCGGTCCACCGGGGCCACGCCCACCAGGGCCACGCGGCTGATCCTTGCGCTTCATCAGTTCGTCTTTATGGGTCTTCATCCAGGCATCACGTTCGTCCTTGCTCATGGCATGAAGCTTTTCACGCTCATCCGGCGTCAGCTTGCGGAACAAGGCGTGATTGCCACCCGGCCCGCGCACGGCGGTGGGGCCGGCACTTTCCGCCGGCGCAACATCGGCGACCTGTTTCCCGCTCGGGATCGAAACGGTCACCCCATCGCTTAAGCGGTCGGCACCATCGGTCACCACCGTTTCACCGGGGTTAAGCCCCTTGGCGATGGCGATATTGTCGACATCCTGCGCCCCTAGAATCACGGTGCGCATGGCCACGGTATGATCGGCCTTGACGACAAAAACATAGGTCCCCTGCGAGCCGCGCATGATGGCGGTGACCGGCACCACGATCTGATTGTGCAGCGTATCGACCAGTAATTTGATGTTGACGAACTGATTGGGAAACAGCGCCGCATCGTCATTATCAAACAACGCGCGCATCTTCACCGTGCCGGTGGTGGTGCTGATCTGACTGTCGACCGCATCCAGACTGCCGGTGGCAATTTTCCGGCTCATGGCACGGTCATAGGCTTCGACCGGCAGCTTGGCCCCGGCATTCATCCGGGCAACCACCTGGCTCAGCGTATCTTCCGGCACGGCGAACAGCACCGACATCGGGTTCATCTGGGTCACCGTGGCAATGCCGGTGGTCTGACCGGCGCTGACATAGTTTCCGACATCAACACCACGCAAGCCAATGCGGCCCGAAATCGGCGAGACCACCCGGGTGAAGCCGAGATTGATCGCCGCCGCATCGACCGATGCCTGATCGGCCTTGACCGTCGCCGCATCCTGTTTGGCGGTGGCTTCAGCCGAATCGAGATCCTGCTGCGATGTGGCTTTTGCCGCGAACAACGAACGCTGGCGCTTTAATTCGATCATCGCATTGGCCAGCGCCGCCTTATCCTTGGCAAGGGTACCCTTGGCCTGACCAAGCGAAGCCTGATAGCTGCGCGGGTCGATGATGGCCAGCAAATCGCCGGCACGTACCATCTGCCCTTCGCGGAAATTGACGCTCATCACCTGACCGCTGACCTGCGGGGTGACCGTGGCGGTGGCGAGCGGCGTGACCGTACCCAGCGCGCTTAACGTGACCGCAATATCACCACGGCGGGCCGTGGCGACCGCAACTGGCTGCGGATCGGCATTGGCCGACGGCCCGCCGAGCAGACCGGCCTGACTGCCGGGCATCATTGCCCATACAAAAAGCCCCAGACAGACCATACCGACGACAACCCACATGGTTACCTCGCCACCCGGCAGACGGCGGGCGCTCCAGGCTCTGGCGCTGGCAACGGTGGATTTTACGGCGCGCCCCAGCGCACCGCCGACCTGTTTCAAGCGGTTGGAATGACTATCGTGTTTCATCATGCGAACGGGCGCCCCTAGTTACGGTCGGTCTTTGCACGTTGCAGGCTGGCAAATTCCGTCGTCAGAACTCTTTATACGTTAATACAGCTAGCAAATATCAGACAAACGTTCCGTATATTTGTCACGTTTGTCGCAAAGCCCTATACACAACCGCGCGAGTTTAGCCATTATAACGAGAATTTAAAGAAAAACGGCCCGGCGAAGCGCCAGGCCGTTTCCAAATTCAGCAAAATCGTGCCGCTTTAATTGGCAGCAGGTGCCGCCGCAGCACCCGCAGCAGCACGGGTGTTGGAGACCACCGTCTGATAGGCTTCATTGAAGCCTTCCAGCGGGAAACCAATCTTGATCTTCTTGCCGTTGGTGTAATCAACCACTTCAACCGCACCCTTAGTGGCGCGACCAAGTGACGAGATCACATTGCCATCGGCCGGCAACACGGTCTGGCAACCCTGCTGGACGCAGATGTTATATTGCAGCGTGCCAGAGGTGAAAGTGTCAGCCGAAATCGTCACGCCGCTCTGCAGCGCGACATTAAGCGGCACCACAGCTTCAATGAAGGAGCTCTTACGCTCGGGCACATACAGCACCGTGACGCTCAGCACCCGCATGCCGGTCTTCTTGTTGACCAGCATTTCATTCATGCGGCAGGTCGAAGCGCCAGCCTGCTGGAAGCACTGCACCGTCCAGTCACCGATCTGCTTGTTCAGCGAGGGTTCCGGGGCGCGCTGCTCGTCAGCCGGGGCAGCAGACGCTGCGCCAACCATCATGAGAGCCGCCGAGAAACCGGCGATCAGTCCATTACGAACATGCATGGCAATCATAGCCACAACCTCCACCACAGATTTGCACGCTTGGCTTCGCCGGTCTTGTAAGCCTTGTAAACTTCGGCGAACCGCTTCAACGAGAACGGCACCTCAACACCATTGCGGTCCTGCGGCGTCGTGATGACGAAGGCGGCATCCTGTGCCGACAGCATGGAATCCTTCATCTTGTCATCGAAGGGCACCACGGCACTGCACCCACCGGCATCGCAGGTGGCGAAGGGCAGGTTCTTGACCGCATCACCCGCCAGGCGGAAGCCCAGCCCCGGACGCAACAGAACACCGAGCGGAACAGTCAGAACCAGCGACGGCTGCTTCTTGCCCTTTTCGGTCATGATGGCCATACGGCCGATGCGCTGGCCGCTTTTGTCATCAATGACTTCGCGGTCGATTTCACAATACCGGTCCGCTTCTTTGGCGGAGGGACAAATCAACTGCCAGCTCTGCGTCACAGCGCCGGGCTGGTTGGCGGCACTGATCTGATAGACCACAGCCGTGGTGGAATCCGAAGGCGGACCGGTCAGAACACCGCGGCCGACCCAACCGACGATCAGACCGCCGATGACGATCAGAACTGTGACGATAACGCGCTGCAGCGCAAGTGGCATACCTTTAAAGGCATTGGCCGCCTGCTTCAGCTTGGGAAGCTTTTCGCTCATCTTAAGGGGTTCGCTTTGCTTATAATTTCCAACTGTCGCCGTTTCCGCCTGTAGCGCGAAACTGGAAAATCTCGCCTACCGCATGTCGGCCATGACTGGCAACGTAAATCTTCGTAAGCTGTAGAATCCGCAAGCCTACGCGGATGGAGTGCGGTTGAACGGCGCAGACGCTTAAAAGTCAAGCGATAAAAGCTTATGCCGCCCGGATCACGCCACCATGACAGCCTGAGCGGCAGCATCAAAACGCCGCGCCGGATGACGGCTGTGTGGGTGGGGTGGATTTCGGGGCCGCACGAAAGTGGACCTTGGCTACATCTGCTACGTGCAATGCCAATGCACCCAAAAACAAGGCAACAGAATTCACCAAATTTACGCAAGGTATCTCTGACAAACTTTTAAATACATTTCGCACGATAATGTAGCAGAACTTATTTTCGCCATGTGTTGACAAGAAAAAGCCACAACTGTAACGATCTTTGTCAGCGGCCCAAATGGTGGGATTTTACCCACCACCCCCAAAAAATTGCTATTATTCGGGACACACATGAGTCGCCCACGCCGAAGGGTGGTCGATACGATCGTACGAAACGTGTTATGACGGGTGTGCCATCAAACAATCCCGCCCAACACGCGTTTGTGAAAGCTATTACAGTGCGTTATTGCGCCGCCGGGCCATTGTTCCAAAATGGCGAGTAAATGCATTTTTCTTGTTCAAATAGCCAAACTTCGGCAAAAATGTCAGGCATTTCGGTGCCCTACGGCATAATAAGTTCACAACGAAGCCGCGTACCGCTTGTTAGACACCCGTAAAAGTTCTCGCCTCTACGACGAATATGGGTTGACTTTTTTACTTGGCGGGTCTTTTGCGGACCCTATATACAGGTTGTGAAGGATAGCGTTTAGACTATCATTAACCTGTAACACGAAATGTGAATGCGTTCGCAACAGGATTGTATAAGAACTGCAGCTCATAGAGACACAACAGCCGTCCACGTGGGTCCCCACACCCGAAAGAAATACGTGACAGTTGCAGTAGCAGTGCCAATTCGTACACGAAGGAACGAGTATGACCAGTTATACCGAGGAAAATTCTCCCCATCCGCTCGACATTGCTTTGGGTTCGCGCATTCGTCTGCGCCGCCGCGAGCTTGGCATGTCGCAGGAACAGCTTGCCCGTCAGATCGGGATTACCTTTCAACAGGTGCAGAAGTATGAGCATGGCGCCAACCGCGTCAGCTTCTCCCGTCTGGTCGAAATCGCCCAGGCCCTGCGCTGCGGCGTCGTCGATCT
>JBAVPS010000206.1:0-2374 GCA_049693315.1 Rhizomicrobium sp.
GGCATTCACCGGTCACTGCGGTGCCCAGATCCGACAGCAGGAACAGCGCTGCCTTGCCGACTTCTTCCGTGGTGACAGTACGGCGCAACGGAGCGTTATATTCGTTCCACTTCAGGATCAGGCGGAAGTCGCCGATGCCCGACGCCGCCAGGGTCTTGATCGGCCCGGCCGAAATCGCGTTGACACGAATCGCCTGCTTGCCGAGATCTTCGGCCAGATAGCGCACCGAAGCCTCAAGTGCCGCCTTGGCCACACCCATGACGTTGTAGTGCGGCATGACCTTTTCGGCGCCGTAATAGGTCAGCGTCAGCATGCTGCCGCCGTCCGCCATCAGCTTTTCGGCGCGCTGGGCAATGGCGGTGAACGAGAAGCAGGAGATGTTCATGCTCATGGCGAAATTATCCGCCGTGGTGTCAACATACCGGCCCTTGAGCTGTTCCTTGTCGGAATAGGCAATGGCGTGGACGACGAAATCCAGCTTACCCCAAACCCTTTCGAGCTCGGCAAAGGTCGCGTCGATCGAGGCCGGATCGGTGACATCGCAATCGATAACCGCCGCAGGATTCAGCGGCTCGACCAATGGCAGCACGCGCTTTTTGAACGCTTCGCCCTGATAGGTGAAAGCGAGCTCAGCGCCAGCCTGATGCAGTGCCTCGGTGATCCCCCAGGCGATTGAGTGGGCATTGGCGACCCCCATAATCAGACCGCGCTTGCCTTTCATCAGGCCTTCAAATGCCATGAGTTTATCTCCGATCATATTTCAGGTCACCTAATGCTCCGAAATCGTAGAAAAAATCAAGAAAGATGACGTGAGGGAACAGTGGGATACCCTATTTTCTCTTAACCGCAAGGATGACAGAACCGTCAGAATGGCGAAAAAAACGCCAAAATCCCAGCTACCATCTTGTTGAATTTATAGCTTTGGTCAATCAGAGGATGTGATGTAAGGTTTGATGGGACCGGTACCGGGGCAGACACTCCCAGTCGGCCACTTTTATGACGGAGCCCATCATGTTCCGATGGTGTAGCGTTGGTCTGCGTTTCGATGTGCTTTTGCAGCAGGGCTGGCTGAGGCCGGTGGGCAGGCAGGTGCTGATTGTTGCCGCCGTACTGCTGGGCGCAGCGCTGCTGCTGCTGGCGGTCAATTATGATCACCTACGCCACAGCTATGCTTTGCACGAGAAGACCGACGCCACCTTTCTGATGATTGACCGGACGGAAGCGAAGCTGGTCGGGGTGGAAATGACCACGCGCGGCTATGCCCTGACCCGTGATACGAGCTTCCTTGCGATGCAATCCAGCGAGCGGCGGGACCTGCTTGCCCAGTGGCAGCAGCTGGATGCCGCCCTGTCCGATGAACCGGCCCAGAAAGTCCTGTTCGGGCAATTGCGCCCGCTGATTCAGCGCCGGCTCAATCTGTATGCCTACCTTTCAACCCCGGCACATGCCGCCGAAGTGGCCCACGCGATCACCGATCCGGCCACCCGGCAGGTGATGCGCGACGCCCAGAGCGCACTGGGCCGACTACGCCTCAACCAGTTGGTTTTATTGAAGGAACGTCAGGAAGCGATGAGCGTTCAGGTGCGCACCACCGCGGCAATGACCGCCATCATAATCTTGCTGGCGTTTGCTGGCGTGGTTTTAGGGATTGTGATGACCATGAGCGGCAACATAAAATCCTCGCCGTGAGGCCCTTGCATTGATGCCCCACACTTAAAAGATGGCGGAGCGCACCAACATCACGGAGTTCAAGGGATTTTGACCGATATGCCGAACAAGCCACCGCGCGTGGCGATATGCTTTCCGTCTGCCGATACCGTACAGGCGGATTTTGCCCTCGCTTTGTCCGGGGTGTGTCTGGCCACCCGCGGGGTGGAACTGGTGGTGATCAACCCCAAAAGCTCGATTGTGGCCGTAGCGCGTAACAACGGTGTCGAACGGGCGCAGCAACGCGAGGCAGATTACATCCTGTTCCTCGACAGCGACATGATCTTCCCGGCCGATACCCTGATGCGACTGCTGGCCCATAAAAAGGATATCGTCGGCGCGCTTTATACCAAGCGGCTGCCGCCATATGAAATTCTCGGCACGCCACTGCCCGATGCCACGCCGGACGCAAACGGGCTGGTCGAAATGAAGCGGCTGCCGACCGGCTGCCTGATGATCGCCATGGATGTTTTCACTAAGCTGCCCGAACCCTATTTCCACTTCGGCATCAATCCGGAAACCCACAAGCTGTTGGGTGAGGATTATGCCTTTTGCGACGATGCCCGCTTCGCCGGGTTCTCGCTATGGGCCGACATGAAATTGTCGCAGGAACTTGGCCATATTGGCCAGCATATCTGCCGGGTGCCGACCGCCCAGCCCTAGGATC
>JBAVPS010000207.1:0-1784 GCA_049693315.1 Rhizomicrobium sp.
GGCGGGGTTCTCTGCCGGTTCGGCGGATGGGGGTTCGACTTCGCTCATCGGCTAAATATAAACAGCCCAAGGCGGCGCTTGCACGCCTATTCTACATCACCGACGCAACAAAGTGATAAAAACATCACTCTTCGTAGTCGGATTCCGGTTCCGGCTGCGGTTCAGCGCGGCGCTGGGCTTCACTTGTAAGTGCCCGCAGCAGCTCTTCTTCCGTCACCTGACGATATTGCGATTCTTCACGCACATCTTCGGAATCCGAACGCGTATCTTCGGGCTCGTCAACCTCAGCATGCTTCTGCATCGACTTGATATTGTCTTCTTTCAAGTCTTCCGGCAGCAGCTTCTTGGCAGCGATTTCGCGCAGCGCCACAACCGGGTTTTTATCGCGATCGCGATCAACCAGCGGTTCGGCCCCACCGGAAAGCTGGCGAGCGCGGAAACCGGCAGCCAAAACCAGTTCAAAACGGTTGGGGATCTTGTCGACGCAATCTTCGACGGTAACGCGGGCCATGGATTTTCCCTAAGTAGCTTGCTGAAAGCGGCGGACCCTATAAGAAAGGCCCGCATGCCGCAAGAGGTAATGCCAAGCCCCTTATTTTACAAGTTTAATCTTAAACCTGGCCTCAACCGGGATGTCCCAGTAGCGGTAACGCAGGACATACGTCTCATTTTCGCGCAAATCCACCCCTGTCAGCGGCAGCATCACCGTCTCGCTGACCGATTCCCCGCCAAGCAGCGTCCGATATTGCGGCTGGGTCACATTGGAGCAACCATCCTGCCCACCAACCCGGACCTGCCGGGCATCAACCACCTGCCACTGGCGGATTTTGCACGGATTGCCGACATTCAGATCGGTATCGGCGATGGCTGCATTGGACAGGGTCAGCGTTGCCGCAACCTCAGGCTTAGCGAGACGAACTTCCACCACCGGGACCACTTTAAGGGCCAGCTTCACACCCGCCGGGGTAAATCCCGCCATTGCCGCGCCGCATACCGCCGCGCAGGCAATCACCGCACCAAACAGATATTTCATTTCCACCCCTCGTGCACCGCAAGCGAGTACGCGCCACGGCCACAGCCCAACCTAAAACTGCCCCACCTTAACACATCATGACACGAAAGTCAGAAACTAGTTAAGCGGCACCACGGCCTGCCGGTCAGCTTCGGGCAAGCGTGCCAGCAAGGTGCCGATGGCCGTACCGCTGACCGGATGGCACCAGTCCGGGGCGATATCGAACAGCGGCACCAGAACAAAAGCACGCTCGGTCAGACGCGGATGGGGCAAAACCAGCATGTCATTCACCACAATTCCATTATAATCAATAAGGTCAAGATCGAGCGTGCGCGGAGCATTTGGCCGACTGCGCACACGACCGAAATCCGCTTCAATTTCATGCAGTGTTTGCAACAATAACGCGGGCGGCAGTTCCGTTCTGACGCAGGCAACGCCATTGACGAAAGGCGGCTCGGACGGATCGGGCCAGGCTGGCGTGCGGTAAAAACGGGACACCGCCAGCACGTCTATCGCGAGTTTCTCAAAATGCGCTAGCGCGGCTTGTAACGTCGCCATTGGCGCCCCGGCCGCAGACCCCAGATTTGCCCCGAAAGCCACAACAATCATGCTATCAATTCCACTCTTGCGCCGTTACAATAAAAGGGTACAAGACTTTAGCGGACCCGTGGAAGCTTTTTACCCAACGGGCCTTATTTTTTGAAGGAGATCTTTGATGCTGTTCTATCCGCAAGAGAAGTTAGCGCTTTTTATCGACGGTGCGAATTTATAC
>JBAVPS010000208.1:0-2866 GCA_049693315.1 Rhizomicrobium sp.
CGTGCGACATGTGCCACGGCTATCGCCTGAAACAGGAAGCGTTGGCGGTCAAGATCGACGGCGTTCATATCGGTCAGGTCTGCGCCATGCCGATCCGCACCGCCGATGCCTGGTTCCGCGACCTCGACAAGAAGCTGAACAAACAGCACAAGGAAATTGCCGCCCGCATCCTCAAGGAAATTCGCGAACGGCTGAAATTCCTGGTCAATGTCGGTCTGGAATATCTGACGCTGTCGCGCGGCGCGGGCACCTTATCGGGTGGTGAAAGCCAGCGTATCCGTCTGGCATCGCAGATCGGTTCGGGCCTTACCGGCGTGCTCTATGTGCTGGACGAGCCGTCGATCGGTCTGCATCAGCGCGATAACCAGCGTCTTCTGGACTCGCTCAAAAGCCTGCGCGATCAGGGCAACACCGTGATCGTGGTCGAGCATGACGACGAAGCCATTCTGGCCGCCGATTATGTCATCGACATCGGCCCCGGCGCGGGTATCCATGGCGGCAAGCTGATCGCCGAGGGCACCCCCGAAGAGATCATGGCCAACCCGAAAAGCCTGACGGGCAAATATCTCGCCGGGATCGAGAAGATTGATGTGCCGACCAAGCGGCGCAAAGCGGCCTATAACCGCTGGCTGAAAGTCAGCGGCGCATCGGGCAACAACCTGAAGGGCGTTTCCGCGGAAATCCCGCTCGGCACCTTCACCTGCATCACCGGTGTGTCGGGCAGTGGCAAATCCACCTTCACCATTCAGACGCTGTTCAAGGCAGCATCGCGCAAGCTGAACGGCTCGAACGAGCATCCCGCGCCTTTTGAGAAGATTGAAGGGCTGGAATATCTCGACAAGGTGATCGACATCGACCAGTCGCCGATCGGTCGCACGCCGCGTTCCAATCCGGCAACCTATACCGGCGCATTCTCGTTCATCCGCGACTGGTTCACCGAGCTGCCGGAATCCAAGGCGCGCGGCTATCAGGCCGGTCGCTTCTCGTTCAACGTCAAGGGCGGGCGCTGTGAAGCCTGTCAGGGCGACGGCGTCATCAAGATCGAGATGCACTTCCTGCCCGACGTTTACGTGCAATGCGATGTCTGCCACGGCAAGCGCTATAACCGCGAAACCCTGGAAGTGAAGTACAAGGATCATTCGATCTCGGATGTCCTCGACATGACAGTGGAAGCCGGTGCCGAACTGTTCAAGGCGGTCCCGGCCATTCACGAAAAGCTCGAAACCCTGAAGCGGGTTGGGCTGGGCTATATTTCGATCGGTCAGCAGGCCACCACACTGTCGGGCGGTGAAGCCCAGCGTATCAAGCTGGCCAAGGAACTCTCGCGCAAAGCCACCGGCCGCACGCTCTACATTCTGGACGAGCCGACCACCGGTCTGCACACCCACGACGTCAAGAAACTGCTGGATGTGCTGCACGAACTGGTCGAAAGCGGTAACACCGTGGTGGTGATCGAGCATAATCTGGAAGTCATCAAGACAGCTGACTGGGCGGTCGATTTTGGCCCCGAAGGCGGCGACGCCGGTGGCCTGATCATCGCGCAGGGCACGCCGGAACAGGTTGCCAAAGTGGCCAAAAGCTATACCGGCAAATATCTCAAGCCGCTGCTGGAAGGCGCTTCGCCGAGCCAGTCGCTGGCCTCCAGAACCAAAAAGAAAAAGACGGCCGAATAATCCGCCGCAGACACAAAAGACACAAAAGCCCCCGTTTTATGGGGGCTTTTTTTTGTTTCCGGGCCATAAAAAAGGCCCGCCGGATAGGTGGCGGGCCCAAGGGAAACGGGGGAAGTACTGTCAGGCAGAGATGTCTACAGTTTTGCCCACCTCAGGGGCCGTCATGGATTGGGAGGCTTGGGTCGTCGCGGCAGTAGTGCTTGACTGCTGGGGGGGATTCTGCCGCGATGTGTCTTTGATCGACTGTAACGCTTGCATTGCTTGGGTAGGATGTTGAGCTGTCATTCCGGTGATATTCATAACGGGACTTCACCTCTGCCTGCGAGGACAACCTAAGCACGATAAACCCAAAACGACTAACCAATCCTGGTTACAGCGTTAGAAAATCCTTATCGCCCCGGCCCGGTTGCAGGACTTAAAGCCCCTGCGCGCGATGGCATTTATTAAGCACAAAAACAAAAAAAGGCCGTTCGGGGCCGTCAGGCCCCGCGGCCGAAATTTCAGAAATATCAGATCGTCAGGCGGTGACGTTGACCATTCGGCCGACATCATTGCCCGCAGCAGCCTTGACGGCGGTTTCGCTTTCATCACGGGTGCTGTCGGTGGTCTGACCGGTAACGCCTTGAACCGGCTGGGGTTGCCCCGTAGCTTGCGTTGCACTGATCTGATTGGTGCTGGCCTGATAGGGCAGGCTGGTCGAGACGCTGGAAATGGACATGGGGTTCTCCTTTCTGGAGTACGCACAAGGCATAGTGTACCCTGTAAATGCCGATTATGAAAGCGCCGGGGCAAGCAGAATAAGTTCCTTTCGGACCCAACACCCGCCTGCCGCCCGGCGTTTGCCCGATCAGCCGCCCTGAGAAGCGATCAGGGTGGCATATTCTTCGGCTGACATCAGGCGGCTGAAATCCGGCTCGACCGCCAGTTCCAGTTTGAACAGCCAGCCCTGCCCTTCCGGCTCTACGTTGATCAGCCCGGGTTCGTCGTTCAAAGCGCTGTTGACCTCGCACACCACGCCGCTGACCGGCGCGTAGATTTCACTGGCGGCTTTAACGCTTTCGACCACGGCCACTTCCTCGGCACCGGAAACCGGTTTGCCCAGCGTGGGTAATTCGACAAAAACAATATCGCCCAGTTGCTGGGCAGCAAACTGGGTTATGCCGACAACACCAATACCATTGTCAACACGGATC
>JBAVPS010000209.1:0-2596 GCA_049693315.1 Rhizomicrobium sp.
CTAAGGTCGTAGCAACTGTAGATGAATCCCCCCACGTATTTACAACGCGTACGCCAGCGAGACCGTCAACCGGCATACCAAACAAGGTTGCACCCAGTGTCATCTGGGCATAGCCACCGAACGTATATTCGTGATCGGAATAACTCTGAGCCAGATCCGTATTGAGTGGCTGTGACGTCTCCCATCTATTGGCAGCGGCAGTACCTTTACCAAGCTCCGCAATTATACCCTGACGGACAGCTGCGAAATTCTTTTTCACACAAGACGCAGAAATGCGATACCAGGATGGTGAATTCACCCCGGATACATCGGGGGAAATCAAATTATAACTGTCCGAACATACAGGGAAGCTGCTTGCCGGTATATATTGGCTTGTCCCCGACGTGTCATTAAACGTCCAATCGCGATAGCCGTAATCATAGCTGTTACGGCGCCCGGTAGCGCGCACACCAAACGTGAAGTCACGAACATACCATACATCACTGACATGATAAGCCCCGTCTATCTGACCACTCCACTGTTTGCTACGATTATGCCCCACTTCATCATGAAGCTGCATAATCGTATATTCGCTTAAATCTTTCATATCGACGTTATTATATTCGACATATGGCCCGCCACCTTTGACCATATCGGAGTCAAAATCCACATTGACCGATGTCGCGTCGGGGAACCTTGTATACAATCCAAGCAGATAATATTTTGATGCAGACCAGTTATACTGTGACCCAAAATTGACCTGCCAGCGACCATCGTGCCAATGGGTTTCAAAATTCAAGGATCCGGTACTGCTATTGGTTGTCGTCAAATACGTCTCGGGACCACCATTAACAGTACCGCCACTGGCACTGGTTTCCGTCAACGATTTAACCGTTGCACTGTCATTCATTAGCGTTACGTTTGACAGGTTATACGTACCATTGCGGACAATCATATGCAGACGATCCCGATGCAACTGATCTTTGCTGGAGAAGAAACTACCCTCCAGCACGAAATCAAGGTTCTCGGTTGGTTTCCACTGCGTCGAAACACTGATAGAGGGACGGGTAGTCGTCCCCTGCTCGATGCCGTAATTAACAGCATAGGGAGAAAATATATTCTGCTGACTTGAAGGCAAACTGGTCAAATCCGTTCCAGAAAAATGATCTGGCGTTTCACTTTCAATAAAATTTTCGAAATAGTTATTCTGCGTATAAGAAAAATTGACAAGGAACCCAACTTCGCCAATGGATGTATCTGTGCGATAGGCTGCAAGCAGACTGCCATACGGGCTCCATGTGTTTCCGATACTACTATTAACACCACGCAGGCTTCCGGCCACAGTCCACCCTTCGGGTAAGTCAAGTGGGCGGCGTAGATCGACATTTACGCTTCCGGCAATACCGCCCTCAACCTGATCTGCCGTTCTGGTTTTATAGACAGTAACCGATTTCAAAAGCTCTGCCGGAACATCTGACAGATTCATGGAACGGGCGGTGCCTGTACTGGTATCATTACCATTCAGTGTGGTCTGCACATCCGTCATACCACGGATAGCCAACCCAGAACCTTCACCATGCGTTCTGTAAATTTGCACACCAGTAACATGCGCCAGCGCTTCGACAACATTGTTATCCGGCAGTTTGCCGACGTCTTCGGCGGTGATCACGTCGACGATCTGTTTTGAATCGCGTTTGATCGCCGCGGATTTTTCTAAGCTGCCGCGAATACCCGTCACCACAATGGTTTCGATTGTATCATCGGCAGTTTGCGCCATCACAGACGGCGCGAGCATGGCACCAAGAACAAGAACGCTCCCAGTCGCCATCATCCAATTCTTTGCAAGCATCTACCCGACCCCCATCATCAACTTTGATGCAAGAACGTCATCACACATTCTTTGGGGTGTCAAATATATATTATACGATATACAAGCAGTTTAGTTGCGCATTTTAGGTCCGCAAGAGACTCATCATTACACAAACAATATTAAGTTCGTTGTTTTTATTCGCATTATAGGATTGGTGGCATTTTCTGCCACGCAGCGTATGGGTATTTTTACAGGACAATTGTGTTGCAACAGACACAGTATATCGTATACCGTTAGGTGTATTTCGTGGAGTTGGTCATGACGTTTTACACCATAAACCGCCGTCGTTTGCTGTCCGGCGCAGCCTTTGGCGCACTCGCCGCCAGCGCACAGACAAGCTGGGCCGCATCCACGCACCTGCCCGGCGCGGCCAAACCGGTACCGCTGTCTGATGTGCGTCTGCTGCCCTCGCCTTATAAAACCGCGGTGGACGTCAACGAGAAATACCTGCTCACGCTGAGCCCGGATCGCTTCCTGCACAATTTCCGCAAAGGTGCGGGCCTTGCGCCCAAGGCCGAAGCCTATGGCGGCTGGGAACAGGACACCATCGCCGGCCATAGCCTTGGTCATTATCTGTCAGCCATCGCCCTGATGCATGCGCAGACCGGCGATGAAGTGATGAAGCAAAAAGCGGCCTATATTGTTGAAGAACTCATCACAATTCAGGCGGCGCAGGGCGATGGGTATGTCGCCGGGTTCACCCGCAAGCGCCCCGATGGCAGCATTGTTGATGGCAAGGAAATCTTC
>JBAVPS010000210.1:0-3317 GCA_049693315.1 Rhizomicrobium sp.
GTTCCGACGCGGTCGAAAATGCCAACGTCAAGCGTCTGAAAGAAATGGGCATTGCAATTGCCATCGGTCAGAGTGCGGATAATCTTAAAGACGCGCAGGTCGCGGTTTATTCCTCGGCAATCAAGCCGGGCAATGTCGAATTTGATGCCGCCCGCGCCGCCGGTCTGCCGCTGGTGCGCCGCGCCGAGATGCTGGCCGAGATCATGCGGCTGAAATCCTGCGTCGCGGTGGCGGGGACCAACGGTAAAACCACGACGACGACGATGGTCGCCGCGCTTCTGGATGCCGGTAAGCTCGATCCCACCGTGGTCAATGGCGGCATCATTAATTCCTATGGCACCAATGCCCATCTTGGTGATGGCGAATGGGTCGTGGTCGAAGCCGATGAAAGCGACGGCACTTTCCTGCGCCTGCCATCCACTGTGGCGGTGGTAACCAATGTCGACCCCGACCATATCGACTTTTATGGTTCCTACGACAATCTGCGCGCTGCCTTCCGCCGTTTTGTCGAAAATGTGCCGTTCTATGGTTTTGCCGTGATGTGTCTGGATCATCCCACCGTGCAGGCGATGGTCGGTCATATCGTTGACCGCCGGGTGCGGACCTATGGCTTCTCGCCGCAAGCCGACGTGCGGGCGATCAATTTGCGTTTTGGCGAAGGCGCATCGCATTTCGATGCGGTTTTTACTGACCGGCGCGCTGGCACGCAGGATACGCTGGAAGGGCTTATCCTGCCGATGCCCGGCGAACATAATGTGCAGAACGCGCTGGCCGCCATTACGGTGGCGCGCGAGCTGGGCGTCTCCGATACCATTATCCGTTCGGCACTGGCGCATTTTGCCGGGGTCAAACGCCGCTTCACCAAGGTCGGCGCCTGGCACGGCGCGGCAATCATCGATGATTACGGCCATAACCCCTATAAGATCGCGGCGGCGCTGAAAGCCGCCCGTCAGGCTTACGCGGGGCCGATCGTCGCCGTGGTCCAGCCACATCGCTTCAGCCGCCTGCGCGATACCTTCGAGCAGTTTGCCACCTGCCTCAACGATGCCGATACGGCGATCATTGCCCCGGTCTATCCGGCAGGCGAAGCGCCGATTCCCGGCTTCGACCATCACAGCTATGCCGAAGCCCTGCGCGCCCATGGCCACCGCAAGGTACTGACCATTGAAGGCGAGGCCGATATGGCTGATGCGGTTGCCCCCTTCGTGCAGGAAGGTGGCGCAATTGTCTGCCTTGGTGCTGGTTCGATCTCGGGCTGGACCGGGCGGCTGCAGGACGCGCTCGAAAAACACAATCCGGGGGGCAAGGCATGAGCTTTACGCCCCTGGCGAAATTACCCGTAGTGCGCGGCAGCTATACCGAAAACGCGCCGCTGTCTCACCTTGTCTGGTTCCGCGTTGGCGGGCCGGCGCAGGTGCTGTTCCGTCCTGCGGATACGGACGATCTGGCGGATTTTCTGAAAAACAAACCGGCTGATGTGCCGGTTCTGGTGCTCGGTGTCGGCTCCAACATGCTAATCCGTGATGGTGGAATCCCCGGTGTGGTAATCCGCCTGCCGTCCGCCTTTGGTCAGGTGCGGGCCGAAGGCACAAAGATTATCGCGGGTGCCACGGCTTTGGATGCTGCTGTGGCGCGCGTAGCCGCCGATGCCGGCGTTGCCGGTTTTGAATTTATGCGTGGTATTCCCGGCACTATCGGCGGGGCGCTCACCATGAATGCCGGTTGCCATGGCCGCGAGCTGAAGGATGTTTTCGTTTCCGCCACTGCGGTGGATGCTGAGGGCAATATCCATCACTACAACGCAGGCGATATGAATTTTGTTTATCGCAAGTCGAACCTTGCCGCCGGTACCATTTTTACGGAGGCCGTGCTAGAAGGAACGCCGGACGCGCCTGTTGCCATCCACGCCCGTATGGACGAGCTGATGGCCAAACGCGAGGCGGCGCAGCCGGTCAAATCGCGTACCGGTGGGTCGACGTTTAAAAATCCACCAGCGCAAAGTGCCTGGAAACTGATTGACGAAGCTGGCTGCCGCGGACTGACCCGCGGTGGTGCGATGGTTTCGGATATGCACTGTAACTTCCTGATCAACACCGGTTCTGCCACCGCCGCCGATATCGAAGGTTTGGGCGAAGATGTCCGCGCCAGAGTTCTGGCCACCAGCGGCATCGAACTGGAATGGGAAATCAAACGCGTAGGGCAGCCATGACGGTGAAAAAAGTAGTTGTATTAAAGGGCGGTTTTTCTTCGGAACGCGAGATCAGTCTGATCTCCGGGGCAGGCTGCGCCGAAGCCCTGCGTGGCGAAGGCTTTGATGTGGTCGAGCTTGATCCGAAAGAACCGGATTTTGTCGCCCGTTTGCTGGCCGAAAAACCTGACGCGGCGTTCAACGCGCTGCATGGCCGTCTGGGCGAGGATGGCTGCGTGCAGGGGCTGCTGGAAATGCTGCACATTCCCTACACCCATTCCGGTGTGCTGGCCTCGGCGCTGGCGATGAACAAGGCCCGCGCTAAGGATGTTTTTGCCGCTGCCGGTCTGCCGGTGGTCAAATCGGTCACCTGCACCCGCGCTGAGGCTGCCGATCATCACCTGCTGGAACCGCCCTATGTGGTCAAGCCGGTCGATGAAGGCTCGTCGGTTGGTGTCTTCATCGTGCGCAAGGGCGATAACCGTCCGCCCAAGGAATTGTCCGATGCGTCCTGGGCGCTGACCGACAAGCTGATGGTCGAGGAGTTTGTCCCCGGCCGCGAGCTGACCGTGGCGGTGATGGATTGCGGCGAGGCCCCCTATGCCCTGGCGGTGACCGAAATCACCACCGGGCTGGAATTTTATGATTACGAGGCGAAATATTCCGCTGGCGGATCAAAGCACACGCTGCCCGCGCCGGTTCCGGCCGAAGTCGCGGATGAAGCCAAGCGGCTGGCGATCGCCACCCATGTGGCGCTGGGCTGCCGCGGCGTGTCGCGCACCGATTTTCGTTATGACGATACCGGCGATAAGCCCCGTCTTATCATTCTGGAAGTCAATAATCAGCCGGGCATGACGGCCCGCTCGCTGGTGCCCGAACAGGCGAAGTTCTGCGGCATGAGCTATGGGCAGCTGTGCCGTAAACTGGTGGAGGATGCTTCTTGCGGCAGGTGAGGGTAGCACGACAGATCGAGCCAAGGCGGGAACCCGCACGCGCCCCGGCGCGTCGGGCTGGCCGTCCGGCTCCCTCCTCAGCAGGGCGGCACAGCGATGCGTCCGGCTTCTGGGGACGTCTGTTTGCACCGGTGGCGGACATGTTTTCGCTGCGTCACCCCATGTTCCTCATGGGG